>VXPN01000203.1:0-2204 GCA_009839535.1 Boseongicola sp. SB0662_bin_57
GTGATGTTGAGTTGCACCGGATCGATTCCCGGACGGAAGACGCCGTCGGCAACGCCACGGTCCAGGATTTCCTGAACCATGCTGACAAACCTGCGGCTGGCCGTCCGCAATCGCTCGGACTTCTCCAGGTGCTTGCCACGATGCAGGTTCGCGCTGTTGACCAAGGTGATGAATTCCGGGTTGTCGAGGTAATATGCCCAAGTGAACCGAACAAGGCGCTCCAAGGCCTCGCGTGGCGGAAGGTGGTCAAGCTCCAGTTCCTGTTCGGCGCTGCGAATGTCCAGGTAAGCCTCCACGAGAACTGCACGAAACAGGTCCTCCTTGCCGCCAAAGTAGTGGTAGATCATGCGTTTGTTGGCGCAGGCGTGTCTGGCGATCTCGTCCACGCGCGCACCGGCGAGGCCAAGTCGCGCAAATTCCGATTTGGCGGCGGCGAGAATCCTGGCCCTGGTTGCGTTTGCGTCGCGGGCCCGAGGCTGTTCCTCCACAACTCTCACGTGCGTTCCTTCACTTCCAGGGATCGCGTCACCCGCCACTTATAACCCACTTGACAGGAAAGAGAAGCAAGAAGTAACTAACTAGTGCGTTACTGACCGAATCGTCGCTGCTGCCTGCTGGTCGGGCATGTCGGGGGAATTCGGTCGCAATCAAGACTGAATCAGAGCCTCATCTTGGGCTCGAAGAAAGGAGAGGAACGTCCATGTCCTTCATCAAGAATTTCGTTGAGCAGGAGACGGTATCGCGCCGAAACTTCCTGCTTGCCTCGGCCTATGGCATTTCCGGCGCGGCGGCGATGCGCATGTTCGGTCCTTCGCCGGTGCAGGCGGCGACCTATGCCGATCCGACCATTGCCTGGTCCTACCGCAACCGTACGAACCCCTACTGGAACGAGATCGTGTCCGGCGGCGAAGCCTTCGTCGAGAGCCTCGGCAAGCCGAAGGAGTTCCTGACGCACCTGATCAACGAGGGTTCCTCGGAGAAGTCGTTGGCCGACGTCAAGGCGCTGCTGGCAAAGACGAACGGACAACTTGCTCTTGCCATTGACACCAACGACGCGCCGAACGCACGCCCTGTGGTCGAGGCCTGTGTCGAGGCTGGGGCCTATGTCTCTACGCTCTGGAACAAGACCGACGACCTGCATCCATGGGACTTTGGCGACAACTATGTCAGTCACATGACATGGTCGGACGAAGGCCCTGCAGAACGCACTGCACGCATTCTGCTTGAAGCCATCGGCGGAAAGGGCGGAGTCGTGCATCTTGGCGGCATAGCTTCGAACAATCCGGCTATCGAGCGTCTGAACGGCTTGAAGAATGCGCTGAAGGACTATCCTGACGTCGAGCTTCTCGACGCGCAGCCGGCTGACTGGGACACCCAGAAGGCGGCGCAGATCATGGCTTCGTTCATTACGCGCTACGGCGATGAAATCACCGGCGTGCACTGCGCAAACGACACGATCGGCTACGGCGTTCTCGAGGCGCTTCGCGCCGAGGGAATGGATGTCCCGATCGTCACCTATGACGGCAACCCGCAGGCGGTTGACCTGGTCGCCGAGGGCAAGATCCTGGCAACCGTCTTCACCAACCCGCATTGGGGCGGAGGCATCACCGCGTCGCTCGCCTATCACGCTGCAGTCGGGCATTTCAAGCCGTCGGACGAGCCGAACGAGCATCGCGAGTTCTACGGGCCAACGATCTTCGTCACGCCGGAAGATGCACGTGAATTCAAGACGAACTACCTTGAGAACGTGCCGACTTACGACTGGCAGGACTTCTGGGGGCCGTCGAACGGCCAGATCATGTACAAGTGACAAGGTGACCAGTGGGCGTGGCCGGTCAAGCCGGCCGCGCCGCCTCGCCGACCACGCCTCGGCTTGACTCTTGACAGGAACCCATTGCGGCTCTTCCAATGAGCGGTTCAGGCACGGAGGGCCGGACGATGACCGACATATCCGCGCAGACGGAAGCCCTCGGCGGGTTGCTGACGAGGGACCGGATCGTCAGATGGGCTCCGATTCTGGTGCTCGTCGCCCTGGTTCTGCTGTTTCCGTTCTTTGAATTCCTGTCCGATCTTCTGGAAGGCAAGGAACACGTCTATCTTCTTGATTCCCGGTTCTTCTCAATAAGAAACGGGGCCCGCATCGGCATCGCGGCCACGCCGGCGCTCATGGTGGCGGTCGGCGCGACCTTCATCATCATCATGGG
>VXPN01000203.1:2304-6475 GCA_009839535.1 Boseongicola sp. SB0662_bin_57
GCAACCGGCAACAACTTCATGTTCGTGTCGATCACCGCCGTCGTGGTCGGCGGCACGGCGCTATGGGGCGGAATCGGCGGCGTCTGGAACACGCTCGTCGGCGTGCTGATCGTCAATGTCATCAACAACGGAATGGTCGTGATCGGGTTGCCGCCATACGTGCAGGACGGCGTCCTTGGCGCGCTCGTGATCCTGGCGGTTGCGCTTTCGACCAATCGCAGGTCGGTCACCTTCGTCAAATAGGAACGGCTCCATGTATGCCCTGAACAAGGTCGACAAGCACTTCCCTGGCGTTCACGCGCTGAAGGCGGTCGATTTCCAGGTCGGTCGAGGCGAGATCGTGGGTCTCGTTGGCGAGAACGGCGCCGGAAAGTCCACCCTGATGAAGATCATCTACGGCGCCTACCAGCCCGACGGCGGCTCGATCACCATCGACGGCACGACCATGCGCTTTCAGAACCCGCGCCAGGCCATGAATCACGGGATCGGGATGGTGTTCCAGGAACAGTCGCTGATCACCAACCTGACGGTCATGGAGAACATCTTCCTGGGCTACGAGCAGCAGTTCGTGAAGTTCGGCATTGTCGACTGGAGAGCCATGGCGAAGGCCGCGCGCCGTCAGCTGGCAAAGGTCAAGCTCGACGTCGACCCCGCGGCCGTGACGTCCCAGCTTTCCTTTGCGCAGCGCCAGCTCGTGGAACTGGCGAAGGTGCTGACGCTCGAGGAACGGATCGATGGCGATCTTGTCATCCTGCTGGACGAACCCACGTCGGTCCTCGCAAAGGAGGAGGTGGAGCTGCTGTTCCAGCTTGTGCGCGACCTGGCCAAGCGCGCGTCGTTCATTTTCGTCAGCCACCGCATCGACGAAGTCCTGGATCTCTCCGATCGCATTTACGTCATGAAGGACGGTGCGGTTGTCGACGTGGTGGACAGCGACGAGGCGGACGTGGACGACATACAGCACAAGATGGTGGGCCGGGAGATCGACAAGGAGTACTACCGCGAGCAGAAGCAGTCTCCGTATGCCGGCGACGAGCCGTTGATTCGATTTGACAAAGTGAGCGTGGACAACCGCTACCGCGACATCTCGTTCGACCTTCATCGCGGCGAAGTCCTGTGTCTCGTCGGCACGGAGGGTTCCGGTCGCGAGGCGATCCTGCGCACGATTTTCGGGCTTGAGGCCCCGACATCCGGCAGCGTCACGATCAAGGGCGAGCAGGTCACGCGCTTCACCGCCACGGGCGGAGTTGCGCGGGGCGTCGGGTACGTGCCGCGCGAGCGCAAGGTCGAGGGCATCGTGAACGGCATGAACGTCTACGAGAACATGACGCTGAGCCAGTTGAACAAGTATTCAAACCTTGGCGTTCTCCGCGTTGGCGACGAGAAGGAGATGGCGAAGGACTGGGTCGACAGGCTTGCGATCAAGACGCCGGACATCCGCAAGGACTGCGGCGGCCTGTCCGGCGGCAACCAGCAGAAGGTCGTGCTGGCCAAATGGCGTTCGGGCGGATCGGACATCATCCTTCTCGACCATCCCACGCGCGGGCTGGACATCGGCGCCAAGGAGGACGTCTACGAAATGGTCCGCGAAATGAACGACGCCGGCGTTGGCATAGTGCTCGTGGCCGACACGCTGGAAGAGGCGATCGGCCTTTCGCACACGATCATCGTCATCAAGGACGGCGAGTTCCAGAAGCGTTTCGACGGGACTCCAGGCGCGAAGCCATCGCTCTACGACCTCGTCCACCACATGATCTGAGGATCCGGCCCATGAACCTAGAACGCATCAAGCCGCACTTCCCTTGGATGACATTGCTGGCGCTGGTCTGCGTTGTCGGTGCGGCGAACCCGGCGTTCTTCGATCTGCTTGGCCTCCTGTCTCTGGTCACCGACGTCGTGCCGCTCTTCATCATGGCGCTTGGCATGACATTCGCGATCTACATCGGCGGCATAGACCTGTCGGCGCAGCAGGTGGCGAACATGGTGACGGTCGTGGCCACCGTCTATCTTTCGCAGTTTGGAATCGGCGTGGCCGTGATCTGCATTCTTGCAGGCTTCCTCTTCGGGGCGGTGTCCGGGTTCGTGACCACCCGGCTGTATGTACCGTCATTCGTCTCGACGCTTGCGATGGGCTTCGTCGCGCTGTCTGCCGCCAAGTACCTTTCCGGCCAACGCGCGCTTTCCATGGACGTGACCGAGAGAAACACGAGCTTTGGCTGGATGTTCGACAGCACTGCCGGCGTGCCGCACCAACTGGCCATCGCGATCGTGCTGCTGGCTGTCGCGTGGTTTCTCCAGACACGGACGAGCTTCGGGCGAGCGCTTAAGGCGGTCGGCTCGGGGGAACTCGCGGCAGTTGCCTCGGGGCTCAACGTTGATCGCGTGAAGATCCTTGCCTTCGCGATTTCCGGAGCCTTTGCAGGGATCGCTGGACTGGTGTTCTCGGTCAAGCTTTCGGGCGGCGACGCGAACCTGGCAAACGGCTTCCTTCTCCTGGCAATCGTGGCAGTGCTCGTCGGTGGCACGCCCCTCACGGGTGGGGTTGGCGGCGTGATCAACACCGCCATCGGCACGTTGATCGTCATGGTGATCCGCGCGGCCATGGTCTACCTCGAAGTCAGCGCAACGCAGCAGCAGATGGTATTCGGCGTCGTCCTGATCGTCGCGATCGCGCTGACCATTGATCGCAGCAAGTTGAGCGGGGTCGTCAAGTGACGGATTCAATGCGCGCAGCGGTGCTCGTGGAGCCGGGCCGGTTCGAGCTGCGCGACGTTGCCCGTCCCGATCCGGGGCCGGGCGAAGCGTTGATCCGCATCGCGCGCACGGGCATCTGCGGCACCGACATGCACATCTTCCACGGGGCCTATGCGCTCGAGAGCCTGCCGATGGTGCCTGGTCATGAGTTCACCGGCCATATCGCGGCGCTCGGGCCGAATGTCGAGGATCTCGAGGAAGGCCAGCCCGTTGTCGTCGACATGAACATTGGCTGCACCCGCTGCTACTGGTGTCGCCGCAACGAGATCCTGAACTGTCCGAAGATGCAGCAGATCGGCATCACCATCGACGGCGCCTTCGCGGAATTCCTCTCGGTGCCGGCACGACTGGTCATTCCTGCGCCGGAGCATGTGGGGCCCGAGATCCTGGCGCTGACCGAGCCGCTTGCCTGCGTCGTGCGCGCCGCCCGCAAGTCGAAGGTCACCTTCGGCCAGTCGGTCGCCGTCATCGGTGCCGGTCCCATCGGCAACCTGCATGTCCAGCTCATGCGCACGATCGGCGCAGCCCCGATCATCGTATCGGACATCAGTCCCGAGCGCGTGCAGATGGCGCTCGATGCCGGAGCCGACGTCGGCGTCAGTGATCCGGCGAAACTTAACGCGGCCGTGATGGACGCCACCGACCGGCGCGGCACGGACATCGTGATCGAAAGCGTCGGCAGTCCGGCGCTCTACGCTGAAGTGCAGGAACTCGTGCGCAAGGGCGGCCATCTCATGGTCTTCGGACTGACCGAGCCGGGTGAGTCGCTCAACTTGGACATCCTGACAACGATCCTTGAGGAAAACTCGGTTCGGGGCTCCGTCGCAGGCATGGGCCAGGACATGCATGACGCGCTGATGCTGCTCGTACATGGCAGGATCAAGACTGCGCCCTTCACGGGTGCGACCTATCCGCTCGACGACATCCAGGCGGCATTCGACAGCTTCGCCGATCGACCGCAGGACCTGAAAACGCAAATCGTGATGTAGAGGATCAAAGGAAACCCCATGAAGACAGAAGCATACAGCTCGATGCCCGAAGGCCGCATTCCCAACAGCCGCTTTCCGTTGCTGGTGCATCGCGATGCCATCCCGGGCGGCGGCGCCGAAGCGATCAAGACCCGGTTTCGGGAGAACAGCTGGTCGAACAACTGGGAGTATCCGGGGATCTACAGATATGCCCATTTCCATTCGACGAGCCACGAGTGCCTGGGATGTGCCCAGGGATGGATTGAGTTTTCGCTTTCCGTCGAGGGCTGGACGCGCGTGAAGCTCGGTGTCGGCGACGTCATCGTAATGCCGGCCGGAGTGAGCCATGAGATGGCGGACTGTTCGGAAGACATCTTGATGGTGGGCGGCTATCCAGATGGACGCGACTGGGACAACATCCAGGAGAGGTTCCTGACGGACGAACTGTT
>VXPN01000114.1 GCA_009839535.1 Boseongicola sp. SB0662_bin_57
GCCAGAAGCTCGCCTGCCGGTGCTCGGGATCGTCCTTCGCGTAGTAGCCGTCGCGCTCGTAGTAGGAGAGCGCCGCCGTCGCGGAGGCCAGTTCGACGACCGTCGCGACCATGCGCTCAGGCTCCCCGCGCGAAGGCCGCCGTCGCGGATGTCCGCAGGCGATGTCCGGCCGGATTCCGGGAGCCATGCCAGCGGGAACGGCGGCGGCTGGAGACGGGGCGGCGGATCAGAAGCCTTGCCATGCAAGGAACCGGGAGAGCGGGTCCGCCCAGGCTTCCAGCGCCATGCCGGCGACAGCCCCGAGGATGATCCAGCGGAACGGGATCCCCCGGCGGCTCCGAAGATCCCCGATCCCTCTTTCGATCCCGCCCAGGCGCGCGGACAGGGCGACGAAACCGTCCTCCTGGGCCTCCCGGCCATGCGCGCAGCCCGCGTCGATGCCGTTCGCCGTCTGCCGGATGCCCTCCAGGTCCTGGCGGATCGGGGCACGCTTCCACGTCAGCAGGTGAACGATCCACCTGAGCTGCTCCCGGACCGTCCTCTCCTCGTCCTCCGTCGCGGCCCCGCCCGGCTCGGCCGCGCCGCCGGTCCGTGCAGCGAGCTTCCGGTCCGGCGCCGTCGCCGCCACGATGCGGTCGGCAAGTCCGGCGACAGTCTCCTCCATCTCCTCCCGCGTCATCGGCGCCGCCCGTCCGGACGCCGCCTCGGCGACGCGCTCCAGGAACCTCGACCCCCAGGCCTCCAGCTCCTCCCTGGTCGCCGGATCGGGGCGTTCGGCCTGCGCCGTGACGGTCTCGCCCAGTCTCGCGATCTCGTCCTTCATCTCCTCGATCGCCGCCGCGCCCGGGCCCGGTCGCGTGACCATCAGGTCCTTCCAGCCCGGACCGCGCCGGCCGCCGTCCCGTTCCCCGCTCATGCGCCGTCCCCTCTCTCGCGTCCCCTTCCGCCGGCGTCCCGCCTGAGGGCACGGTTCCGCGTCAGCCGGGACATGTCCACGTCCGCCTGCCGCTCGCCCCGCACCGCCGCAAGCGCGGCGCGGAGATCCGCCGCGCGTCCGGCGTCCAGCATGCCGTCCGCCCACGCCGCGAACATGGCGGCCACCCTGGCCTGCATGTCCTCCGCAAGCGGCTTCGCGCCCCTGCGGCCCGACATGAGAGCGCGGATCTCCCGCACGCCCTCGAGAAGCTCGTGCTGCTCCACCGCGTTGAGCGCGAGGATCGGGGCGGACCCGTCCCTCTCGCGCCCGTCGCGCTCGACGAGGCCGACGAGGTAGCGGGCGACCGTCAGCCCGCGCCGGGCCGCGTGGTCGCGCACGGTCGCCCACTCCGCGTCCGTCGCCGAGATCGAGAGGTGCCTCGCGGGCTTCGTCCCGCCCGTCATGGCGCCCGGTCCCCGGCCATGAGGGAGATCGCCGACAGCAGGCTCTGGCCGCTGCCGCCCGGAAGCTCGTCCTGGAGCGCCCGCACGAAGCCCCGGACCTCCAGCACGCCGTCGAGAACGGACAGCTGCGCATCGGCGTCCAGCGCAAGCGGATGGACGTCCGGATCGTCCGCAATCGCCAGATCGAGCACGTGGCGCGAGATCGACTTGCCCGCCGCCTTCGCCCGCGCCCGTATCATCTCCTGCTCCGCGGGCGGGCAGTGCAGGCTGCGCTGCCTCGGCCGCTCTCGCGCGTCGCCGCTCACGACGGATCCTCCGGACCGGCGGACGCGGCCTTCCAGCGATTCGCCGCGCCGGGATCGGTCAGGCGGTCGAGCATGCCCTCGCGGTCCATCCAGGCGTCGACCGCGTCGCAGGCGTCGTCCCACGCCGCGCCGGCCCCGGCCTCGCGCAGGCGCCGCTCCTCCAGCTTCGAGAGCACGAGCGCCTCGCGCACCGCGCGGCGCAGGACCTCCCGGGGAAGGGCATCGGGCGCCAGGGCGCGCGAGACGACGTATCTCGAGATCTCCATGCCGCTCGCCCCGGCGGCCCGCGAGATCCGCTCCCATTCGGAGTCCGTGGCCATCAGGCCGCGCTGCCTGCGCGGGACGCTCATGGTGCCCGTCCGGGCCGATTCGGCGCCGCCGTGCGGGAAACAAGAACCCGTGCCGCCTTCATGCGCTTTCCCTTGTTCCTGACATGCGCTTCATGCTGCAAATCCGTTCCCGCTTTCAAGAAAGCATATGTCAATGTTCCCCAATTGCAACAAGTTCGTCGACAGCATCTTCCGGTCGGCTTGGCCAACTGTTGCTTTACAAGCGACGCAACGCACTGTATGCATGGCTTTCAACAGGAGAAGGCAACAGTGAAGCGGAGTGGCAGGGGCCACGCGGCTCTTTCTTGGAATGTCACACCTCCCTGTTCGAAGCGTCGAAAAGGCCGATCGTGGATGTCGTTGATCCCGGCGGCGTCGTGCGAAGCCAGGTCATCGAGAGCCCGGATGCCAGCCTGCGCATCACCTTGAACGGTGCGGATTCGGACCGCGCGCTGGCGGGACGTTTCGTCGCTGGGCGCCTGGGGTCCGCCGTGCAACATGTGGCCTTTGAGTCCAGCGACCTGTTCGAAACCGAAAGGCGCCTGCGCAAGCGCGGGTTCCAGGCGTTGCCGATCCCCGGAAACTACTACGACGATCTTGAAGCACGTTTCGGGCTGGACGGGAGCATGTTGGCACAGCTTCGGGAGGGGAGCATCCTCTATGACGAAGATGAAGGCGGCCAGTTCTTGCAGTTGTACAGCCGGCCCTACGGCGACGGCTTCTTTTTTGAGATCGTTGAGCGCCGACAAGGCTATGGAGGATACGGTGCCGCCAACGCGCCTTTCAGGGCTGCGGCGATGAAGAGATTGGTGTCGCGGGAACTGAGGACAAGTGCGCTCTTCCACAAATTGCCGCAACTCTTCATTGCAGCCTGGCATCCAGTCTTGGTTGATTGGACAAGCTTTTTCGCCTAGATTGCGTGCATGATCCCGGCTGAGATTTCATCCGCCTGTATGCCTGACAAGAGTCTTTCGACACTGGTAGAACTGTGCCGCACAGATTTGCGCGCGGAGGAGGTCTGGCTGTTCGGCAGTCGCGCAAGAGGTGATTTTCACGACGACTCCGATTGGGATGTCATGGCGATCATTGATGACAACGCCCCGGATGACATGACGGATCCAATGACGCTTTGGCAAGTCAAGAAGCGTGTGGACCTTTCGCTGGACTTGCTCGCAGTCAAGAAGTCGGACTTTCTGTCAGCGCAGAATGCCGTGACGACATTGAGCCATGAGGTGAAGCGGGAAGGCGTCCGCCTCGATGTCTAAGGCGCGAGCCATCGGCTCGCATGTCAAGCTGGCTTTCCTCGGCGTCAACAGTGCGAGAAAGCTCGGTCCTGAGGATCGTCAGACTGCCATGCTCCTGTTCTTCGCTGTTGAAAACCTGGTTATGGCGACCCTTGCTTCCGAGGACATTTCGAGAAAGGAATGGAGAGCCACCGCGGGAAATCATCAGATTGACAGGATGACTGCCGTCCTGCCTTCGGACTGCGTCATCAAGAGCAATCTCGAGGAATTCTCGCCTCTCACGGTCTATTCGACTGGATTCCGGTATCCGACCGCTTCGGGCAAGGTCATGAAGGCTCCCGATGAAGATGTGACGCGAAAGTGGATCGAGCAGGCAACTGAACTCGTCACCGTGTTCGTCAGGCATTTCCAGGTTGATGTCACGAACGACGATGCTGTTGCCGGTTCTACGTCGCCGTTCAGATCGAAGGATCGCGGCAAGATCGATCCGTAAAGGGAAGCCGCTCTACATTGCGCAGTGGCATTGACACGCTTTCCTGGCTCCAGTCGAACTGGAACGCGTCACCGGGCTTGAACGCCTGGGGAGTGTTTGCGTCCGATGCGCCAGCGCCAAGGCGCTGCTTCCGGGCGGTCGCGCTGCGGCAGACCGCACTGTAGATCGCGTTGCATCCTTGGTCCGTGATGTGCCTTCGACATGCCGCGCAGGCGGCTCCAGATCCAGATCGGAACTTTCAGGCAACCGACTGATTCTGGGGATGTCCTGTGCGAAAGCGGGGTTTTGCAAGAGGTTCTCCAGAAGGATTTTCCTGTTTCGCTATGCCTGATGACAAAATAGAGATTGCGCTCAAGGACGCTTTCCAACGATCAGGGAGGACCCATGCCAGCACAGATCGAAGCCATTCTCGCCGCCGCCCGAGCACACACTGACGAGGTGATCAAGCCCAACGTAGGAGCATGGAACGAGGCCGGTGTCTGGCCGCGCGATGCGTCCGACAAGGCGTCGGCGCTGGGATTGACCGGGCTGTATGCCCCCGAGGAGTTCGGCGGTCAGGGCTTGCCGCTGGGCGAAGGCATCCGCGTCTATGAGGAACTGGGCAAGGGAGATGGCGCCTACGCCTTTGCGCTGTCGATGCACAATATCTGCACCTATGCATGCTGCGGCTTCGGAACCGACGCCTTCAAGGAGAAATGGGGCCGCGAGCTGACCTCGGGCCGCAAGCTGGCAAACTTCGCGCTGACGGAGCCGCAGTCGGGCTCGGATGCGGCCACCATGTATTCGCGCGGGGTGATCAACGATGACGGCACCTGGACGATCAACGGCGCCAAGGCCTGGGTGTCGCTGGCTGGCGAGGCCGACATCTATTTCACCGTAGTCAAGACCACCGACAGGCCCGGCCACCAGGACATGGCCATGATCGCCGTTCCGGCGGATGCCGAAGGACTTTCCTTCGGGCCGCGCTATGACACGCCGTCCTACGAGTTCCTGCCGCTGGGCGAGATGTACATGACCGATGTGGTCGTCTCCGAGGACAACATCATCCTGCCGGTGGGACAGGGCCTTCAGGGTTCGCTGATGGCGATCGATATCGCCCGGGTCTCGATTGCGTCGGGGTGCTGCGGCCTGATGGCGGCCGCATTGGACACCGCGTTGAGCTACTCCAAGAACCGCAAGATGTTCGGTGGCAGGACCCTTGATCTCGACGGCATCCAGTGGATGCTGGGTGATGTGGCGACGGATCTTGAGGCTTCGCGGCTGCTCTATCGTGCGGCGGCCAATGCGCTTGGCACGCCCGAAGGCCCGGTCATGGCGGCCCATGCGAAACGCTTCGTGCCCGATGCGGCCGTGAATGCTGTCAACACCTGCACGCAGGTGCTGGGTGGCATGGGGCTGCTCAAGCCCTATGGCCTGGATCGCCTTTCGCGCCTTGGCCAGATGCTGCGCATCGTCGATGGCACCACTGAAATCTGCCGCGTGGTGATTGGCCGGGCCCTGCAGAAGCGCGCCAAGACCCTTCCGGACCTGCCAGTGCCCAAGGGGTTCGGCGAAAACTGATCACAGAACGCACCCGCTGCACTGGTCATTTGGGAGGAGCGACCATGCAAGAGAACTACGCGAAGTTCGACAAGGTCTCAGCCAATTTCGTGCCGCTGTCGCCTGTATCGTTCCTGAACAGGGCGGAAGCGCTGCACGGTGCCCGCACCGCCGTGATTTACGGTGATCTGCAACGCAGCTGGGCGGAAACGGCGGCGCGTGTGCGGTCCGTTGCGGCCGGTCTCGTCGCGATGGGAATCGGCAAGGGGGACACCGTGTCGGCGCTCTGCCCGAACATCCCCGAGCTGTTCGAGCTGCATTTCGCCCTTCCGCTGACCGGGGCGGTGATCAACACGCTGAACACGCGGCTTGAACCGGGGACGATTGCCTATGTCCTCGATCACGCCGACACCAAGGCCGTAATCGTGGACCGGGAACTGATTCCGCTCCTGACCCGCGCTTTCGAGGCGTTGGGACGGACTTTGCCCGTCATCGAGATTGCCGATCCCAGCGCGAGCGTGTCGCACACAATGGGAGGCCAGGACTACGAAGAGCTGTTGCGGGACGCGGAGCCCAACGGGGCCCTGGGCCTGCCGGACGACGAATGGAATGCCATTGCCCTGAACTACACCTCCGGCACCTCCGGGCGGCCCAAGGGCGTGGTCTATCATCACCGGGGCGCCTATCTGATGGCGCTTGGCACCGTGGCGGCCTGGCAGAAGCCGCACTATCCGGTCTATTTGTCCGTCGTGCCGATGTTTCACTGCAACGGCTGGGGGCATCCCTGGGTGATCGCCATGCTGGGCGGAACCATGGTCTTTACCAGAACGCCCGCACCGGACGTGATTCTGGACGCCATCCGCGCGCATGGCGTGACCCATTTTGGCGCTGCGCCAATCGTTCTGCAAATGCTCGTCGAGACCGGAACCGGCATCACCGACCCGTTCGAGCCGGCGATCAAGGTGCTGACTGCGGGCGCGCCGCCGCCGCCGTCAGTCCTGGAAAAGACCAAGGCAATGGGTTTCGAAGTGATGCAGGTCTACGGGCTGACCGAGACCTACGGGCATATTTCGATGTGCCTCTGGCAGGACGGTTGGGAAGAGCTGGAGGCCAGCGAACAGGCGCGGCTACAGGCGCAACAGGGCATTGCCCTGCCGATGGTCGAAACCGTCTCGGTCATTGATG
>VXPN01000209.1:0-1285 GCA_009839535.1 Boseongicola sp. SB0662_bin_57
TCACTTCTGGCAACGCTCTACTACAACAACATGTCGGCGACATTGACGTGCCTGGATGAAGTAGGTGCCGACCTGTCGGACGGGCACGCCGCCTTCCGGTCCTGCCTGGCGAACCTCGAGCTGGACAGCCCGGTCGGCAAGATCACGCTGGATGAAAACCGTCAGGCCATCGGCGCGACCTTCATCTCGGAAGTGATCGAAGATGACAACGGCAACCTCGTGAACCAGTTCATCTCGATGGATCCGGGCGTGCCGCAAAACCTGCGGATCGACCCGGACAAGTTCGCGGCGCTCGGCGCTCCCAGCCGAGAAAATCCGCCGTGCCAGATGTCGTACTGATTTCTCACTGAAGCCGGTCCGGGCGTTCGCGCCCGGACCCTTGGCAGAACCGGGCCTCCTGCAGAAATTGTGCGGTCATGACACTGATCAACTTCCTCACTCGGGTCCATTTCGCCGATGGCGTGCTAGAGGAAGCGCTGCATTCTGAAATTGAAGCGAACAACAAGCGGCGCCCGCTCGTCGTCGCCGCCGACGACAGGATGTCAAATCTGGGGGCGGACAGGTTCTTTTCCGGCTTCCCGCTCCGTGCCGAACCGATGGTCTTTTCTGACGTTCCGCACCTGCCCACCGAAAGCGCAGCGCGTGCCGTGGCCAAGCTCTACCGGGACAACGATTGCGACGTGCTGGTTGCATTTGGCTCCAACCGGGTGATCGACCTGGCAAAGGCTGCCAGGATTGCCATCGCTCACGAGGAGCCGCTTGACATGCTGTCGGTCGACGAAGGCGGTTCGCGGCGGATCAACGGCCACCTCCCGCATCTCTACGCGGTTCCCGACATTCTGGGCTTCGCCTCCGCAATCAGCGACTATGCCCGCCTTGTGCTGGACGATGACAGGCACATTCTGCTTTCTTCCCGCAACCTTGTCCCTTGCATCACGATATGCGATCCGACCCTCACGCTGGGTGCAATGGCAGAGGACTCGGCGGTTGCCGCCGCTGGAGTGATGTCGCGGGCGATCGACAGCTATCTGTCTCCCCGATACCATCCACCTGCGGACGGACTTGCACTGGATGCGCTGAACCGAATCTGGATCAACATTGGTCCGGCCCTGTACGACGATGACCTGCCAGCGAGGCGCGAGCTCCTGGCGGCGGGTCTGAACAGTTCGCTTTCGCTTCAGAAGGGACTTTGCGTCATTCACGCGCTTTGCAACGCCATCACCGCGGCGTCTGCGTCGAATCCAAATCCCAGCGCAGTCGGGGGCGTCGTGATTTCCCACCTCGT
>VXPN01000209.1:1385-6473 GCA_009839535.1 Boseongicola sp. SB0662_bin_57
CTGCGTCGAATCCAAATCCCAGCGCAGTCGGGGGCGTCGTGATTTCCCACCTCGTCGAGTTCTACGAACGACGTCCCGATGGCCGCTGCGATCCGATAAAGCGGGCACTCCGCATCGACGAGAAACGCACGTTGGCGGATGGCCTTCGAGACATGCTGTCAGAGTGGCCGATTCCGCGGAAGTTGTCGGAACTCGGGGTTGAAGTGAGCGCCCTGAGCAGGGCCGCAACGATTGCAGCTTGCGACCGTGCGATCACAGGCGATCAGCGGGGTTTCGAACGCTCAGAGATTCGGGAGTTGTTTGCGCGAGCCCACTGAGGCCCGATGAAAATCGGGTCGTGCTTCGGGCGGATCAATGCCGATTGACGTTGCTCGCCCGTTACGCTGGAGCGGAACGGGCGAAGGTCTCCCGGAGGGGCCAAGGAAGGCCACCCGAAGCTTCCGGCAACGGCGCAAACTGATTGGAGCGAACCTCTGGCGCATATGTTCGAAGCATTTCTGCAACGCTAGATTTAGTACCCAAACAATCTGAATATACCCCAGAGTATCAAAGGGCCACGTCTTCCTTGATCACCACTGCGACTTGCCGCGATAAGTCAGCCGATTGGCCGAAAACCGAAAGGATGACCGCAAGGGGGAAGAATCGTTATGGCCAGGGCAATCTCAGTTCATCACGGTTCATTTGGACGGGCGACATTGTACGAACTCGACCGTCCCCTTACCACGCATGCGCACCGCGAAGGGCACCTGATATTCTATCTCGGAGGTCCCGAAGCATCAGCGACCATCAATGGAGACAGGTACGCCATCTCGAAAACCGAAGCGGTCGCGATCAGCCCTTGGGAGCCACACAGCTTCGAGCCTTCGCCATGCGGCCAGAAGCATTTCGTTCTAACGCTTTACATCAAGCCGATGTGGTTTCTCGAAAACAGCCAAAGCGCGGAGTTTTCGCTTGGATTCGGGACGCCCCAGGTCCGGGTGACGCCGACGGTCGAAATGTGGATCGGACGCCTTACGTCCATTCTTCTCGATGACCAGCCGTCCGAGCGGTTCGACGGCTTTCTTTTCGAAACCACGCGACAATGCGTCGACCAGACTTGGAGGAGCGCTGAATCTCGTCCGTTGCTTCGCAATATGCAGTTGAAATTCAACGATTTCCGTGTTCGACGCTCGCTCAGGCTCATGCAGGAGCGGTTTGCAGAGGAAACCGCCATGGACGACCTGGCCCGCGAAGTGGGTCTTTCGCGGCCGCATTTCTTCAAGCTCTTCAAGATGCAGATGGGAATCACTCCCAACCTCTACCTGAACACGCTTCGCACAGAACACGCCATCGACGAATTGATGACGACCGACAAGTCGATCACCGACATCGGCCTTGACCTTGGATTTGCCAGCCAAGCCAGCTTCACGCGTTTCTTCACCTCGAACGTTGGCATTCCACCGACGGACTACCGGCGCGTCGCACACTTCGTCTAGGTGACGTTTACGCGATCCAGCGTCACCCGATCAGACCTTGGGATACGCGGATTTGCGGTCCGGGCAGTAGCGTCTGTGGGATGCAACTGGACCAAGAGCACAATTGGCGGGTTGCGGCGAAGGAAATTCGTGCACCAAGGAAGCCTGCACAATGACAGACTTCGCGCGCCGCCACCCCATTTGGGCTGCCGTGACCGCGATTCTGGCTGCGATCTTGATCTGGATGATTTTCGCGCTGTGGCCGTCCTGGCTTGTCGACCTCATTGGCAAGAAGAAGGTGTTCCTGAACGCGTTGTTCAACGGCATTACGCTCGGTGGCCTGTACTTTCTTGTTGCCTCCGGCTTCACGTTGATCTTCGGCCTCATGCGCAACGTGAATCTCGCCCACGGCTCGCTGTATCTGCTTGGAGGGTACGTGGGGTACGAGTTCGCCGAGCTCACGGGATATTGGCTTCTTGCGTTTCCGGCAGCATTCATCGTGGTCGCCCTCTTCGGCATTCTGCTGCAGCTTGGCGTGTTTCGACGAATGGAAGGTCAGGATCTTCGACAGACCCTCGTGACGATCGGGATCTCGATCATAATGGCCGACTTGATGCTTTGGGGTTGGGGTGGCGACTTCTACAACATCAGCGCCCCGTCCTGGCTGTCGGGTCCTTTGGAGACCATCCTTGTCACGACGCAAAAGCGCTCTGGTGATCTCGTCTATCTGAAATATCCGCTGGTCCGCGTGGTGATCTTCCTTGCTGCGGTAACGATTGGCGTCGGCATGTGGCTCCTGCTGAATCGCACGAAGATTGGCATGCTGATACGAGCGGGCGTCGACGACCGCGACATGCTGTCGGCCACCGGAGCGCGCATTCAACTCGTGTTCTTGGGCGTCTTTGCATTCGGGGCAGGTCTCGCAGGCATAGCGGGAGTGGTCGGAGGAACGTTCCAGTCGGTCGCGCCCGGCGAAGACATCCGGTTCCTGCTGGCCTCGCTGGTCGTGGTCATCGTAGGAGGGATGGGCAGCATTCCTGGTGCCGCGCTTGGTGCGCTGCTCATCGGACTGGCCGAGCAGTTTGGCTCCGTGTACATGCCCACGTACGCCGTCGTCCTTACGTTCCTGATCATGGTGGGGGTTCTCGCGTTCCGCCCGCAAGGCCTGATGGGGCGGTCCTGAAATGTCCGTCTTCGACCCAGCTGAAACGGGCCTTGCAGCGGCCAGCGACGGGCGCAGCTGGCTGGAGCGCATTCCGGTCGCCTATTGGGTCGTTGGCCTGGTCTTGCTGATCATGCCGGCGATCGCCGGCGACTTCATGCTGTTCCAGATCTTTGGCTGGACGTTCATCCTGGGCTTGATTGCTCTCGGGCTGATGTTCCTGGGCGGTTACGGCGGAATGGTCAGCCTTGCCCAAATGTCGATCGCGGGCGTGGGCGGGTACATGGTCGCGATTTTTGGCGTGTCTGCAATTGACACGATTTCACTTGGCTGGCCGTGGTATGTCGCGATCCCGATCGCCCTGGTCATCGCGATGCTCTTCGGCACATTGACCGGATGGCTCGCGGTGCGAACCGAGGGCATCTACACGATAATGATCACCCTCGCGATTGCGGCCGCGTTCTTCTATTTCGCCCGGCAGAACTACGTGGTGTTCAACGGGTTCTCCGGGTTCAACGGCGTCCTGCCCCCGATGCTGTTCGGCGTGGACTGGCGCGGTCCGGCCGCGTTCTACTACCTGACCCTGTTTTGGGCTGCGCTTGGATATCTTGTTGTTCTCTACATTTCCCGCGCCCCGTTCGGATTGGCGCTGCAAGGCGTTCGGGACAACCCGCGCCGCATGTCGGCTCTGGGCTACAACGTTACCGCGCACCGCGTGGCCGCCTACACCTTCGCGGCATTGCTCGCGGCAATCGGAGGCATTCTGCTCACCTGGCAGTCGGCGCAGATCTCTCCGGGTACAGCCGGAATCGGACCGGCAATAGACATCCTGGTCATCGCGGTGATCGGGGGCATGCGCCATCCGGTCGGCCCCTTCATTGGCGCTTTTATCTACGTCATCCTGAAGACCTATGCGATCGACGCGCTGGTCACTCTCGGGCTTTCAGGCGAACGTTTCCAACTGCTGATCGGAGTTGCCTTTCTTTCCATTGTTTTCTGGTCGCCGGACGGCATCATTGGCCTGTGGGACCGATTGCGCGAGGACCGCAAACGCGATCCACTGACCGGTCGCGGCGGAGAAGGGCCATGAACGCCGTACTCGGTGCCGGTTCGACGATTTCCGAACGCCTCGGAGCGACCGGGACGGCTAACGCGCTGGAGATGAAGGGCGTGTCCAAGTACTTCGGGGCCTTGGCCGCGCTCAGTGACGTAGACATCACGGTACGGCCCAGCGAGCGGCGCGCGGTGCTTGGGTCCAACGGTGCCGGGAAGACCACGCTCTTCAATTGCGTAGCAGGTGACTTTCCTTCCACCACAGGCACGATTCGCTTTTTCGGCGAAGACATCACCCAGTTCCCACCGCATGAACGGATCCGAAGGGGGCTGCGTCGAACCTATCAGATCTCACTGCTCTTCACCGGCCTCACGGTGCTGGACAACATCTTCCTGGCCTGTGTAGGCGTCTCGCGCAGCCGATTTTCATTCTTGCAGCCGGGGCGCGACGACGCCTTGATGGCGAGCGCGGAGAACCTCATGCGCGTGGTCCACCTTGAGGACGCCAGGGACGAGCAGGTCGCGACTCTCTCCTATGGCCAGCAGAGGCAGCTCGAAATCGCCATGGCGTTGGCAGGGGCGCCCCGGTTCATCCTTTTCGATGAACCCGCTGCCGGGCTTTCGCCAGCCGAGCGTTCCGAACTCATCGAAATCCTGATGGGGCTGCCGGCTCACATGGGGTTCATCATCATCGAACACGACATGGACGTCGCCCTGCGGGTCGCCGAGTCGGTCACGATGATGCACAACGGACGCATCTTCAAGGAAGGCAGCCCCGCTGAAATAGAGGACGACCCCGAAGTCCAGGCCCTCTACCTCGGAGGCGACGATGGCTGAGGGCACGCCGGTCCTCGAGGTCAGGGACCTCAACGTCTACTACGGACAGAGCCATGCGCTGCAGGGCGTGAACATGATGCTGCAGTCCGGCGTCCATTCGGTCGTTGGACGCAACGGGATGGGCAAGACCACCCTGTGCAAGGCGATCATGGGGCTGGAACCCGTTGCATCCGGAACGATCTCCTTCCAGGGACAAGCGATAAACGGGCGCAATCCTGCAGACGTTGCCCGCATGGGCATCGGCTACGTGCCGCAGGGTCGGCGAATCTGGCGCTCGCTGTCGGTCGACGAACACCTTCGCCTCGTCGAAGGGCAGGGTGGCGTCTGGACCATAGAACGCATCTACGGGACATTTCCTCGCCTGGCTGAACGCCGCAGCAACCTGGGTTCGCAGCTTTCGGGCGGTGAGCAGCAGATGCTGGCCATTGCGCGGGCCCTGCTTCTCAATCCGCGCCTGCTGGTAATGGACGAACCGACCGAAGGACTTGCTCCGGTCATCGTCCAGCAGCTCGAGAGCATGCTCATCCGCCTTGGGGAAGAGGGCGGCATCGACGTCCTGATGATCGAGCAGAACATCGGCGT
>VXPN01000287.1 GCA_009839535.1 Boseongicola sp. SB0662_bin_57
TTGCGCCTGGTAGTTCTCGATCTCCTCCGCCTCGGGATCGACCACCGTCCGTACGCGCGTGAACGTCGCCTTTCCGGTCTTGCGGTCGATCGACACGCGAATGTCCATTTCGGTTCCGTACCGGCTCTTCGCCGCTCGGGCGAGACTTTCCTCCATCGCCTCGACCACCAGCGCCGGATCAATCATCTTTTCGCGCGCCACCGCTTCGGCGGTCTGCAGGAGCTCAAGCTGATTCGCGGATGTGATTGCCATTCTCAGGCCTCCTTGTCGGCACCCAGATTCGTTTCTGCTTCGTCAACTTCCGTCGTGGGGGTTCGGCTCAGCCTGTTGCGCGCGTTCAGGGAGGCACGCATGAGATCATCGGTCAACACGAGCCTTGCATCGTTCAACCAGTCGAACTTGAGCCCGACAATCCCCTCGTCGACCTCAACAAGCACTTCGTCTTCCTCGACACCGTGAAGCGTGCCCCTGAATCGCTTGCGGCCGTCGATCAATTCGGACGTCTCGAGCCTTGCCTCGCATCCGCTCCATGCCAAGAAGTCCTTCTTCCGCGTCAGCGGGCGATCGATGCCGGGCGAGCTGACTTCCAGCGTGTAGGCATCCTCGATCGGATCCTCGACGTCCAGTGTCGCGCTGACGGCAGTCGATATCGTTGCGCAGTCATCGACCTCCATGCCTCCGTCCGGACGCTCTGCCATGATCTGCAACGTCCTTGCGTTTCCGGACATCAGTCGCACACGCACGAGTTCAAAGCCCAGGCCTTCAACCACCGGGGCGATCACGCCAGCCAGACGCCGGTCCACGCTTGTTCTGGCAACAAGATCGTTCATGGGCTCACACAAAAAAACGGGCCGGCGGCCCGTCGGTCATTTCCGTTGGAACCTCGGGGGTGGAAGCCGAAGCGCCGCTTTCAAGAAGGCATATAGGCCAGTCCGCCGCGGGCTACAAGCCGGAAAGTCGGAACGCGGCGCAAATCTTCAAGGCGGCTCTGGGGAGAACGTGTCCCGGCCTATGGAACTGCCGCCTGCCGGGAGCCTTGGGCCGAGCCCGGCGTGCCCGATGATGCGCAGCGGGCGATTCAGGCCGGGCCCGTCAGTCGAACCCGATTCACTGAGCGCTTGCGACTCTTGAGCCCGTTCGATGTCCAATGTGTCCGATGAAGCCGGACATCCTGGAAGGCCGGGTTGCTTGCGGGCCGCATCGCGTTCGCACAAGGACTCCGGGCCTTCGCCGCTCTGCATCCCCTCGAGGAGAAGGGGTGCGGCTTCGGCGCGCTTGTCGAAGGAGCGGAGACATTCCCGGCGGTTCTGGAAGAGGGCACAGGCCCGCCATTGCACGCGCAACAAGGTGACGGTCACGCTTGCAGGGTGTCAGCGCTTGCGGTGCGGCCACGCGTTCTCAGCCCGTCGGTCACGCGCACCAGTTCCGCGCTGATTCCCGGTTCGCTGAGCGCGTGACCGGCCCGCGACACGATCCTCAGGCTCGATCCCGGCCAGCGTGCGTGCAGTCGAAACGCGCCGACCGGCGGACATATCATGTCGTACCTGCCTTGCACGATAAAACCCGGGATGCCGGAGATGCGGTCAAGGTTGGCCTCGATCCAGCCATCGTGGTCGAGAAAGCCCTTGTTCATGAAATAGTGGTTCTCGAGCCGGGCAAAGGCACGTGCGAACTCGGACGGACTTGAACTTCCCGAACCGTCGTTCCGCATCGAGGCCAAGGTGTTCTCCCAGCTGGTCCACGCTCGTGCAAAGCGGGCTTCGCTCTTCACGTCACCTGAAAACAGCCTTCGCGAATAGGCGGTGATCAGGTCGCCCCGCTCGTCCTCGGGAACCATGTCGGTGAAGCGTGACCAGACATCCGGCCAGAATGCGCCCGCGCCTCCGCCATAGAACCAGTCAAGCTCGGCCTGTGTCATCAGGAAGACGCTGCGAAGAACGAAATTCGCCACCCGTTCGGGATGGGTGATCCCGTAGATCAGCGCCAGTGCCGCACCCCAGCTTCCGCCGAAGACGTTCCAGCGGCTCAGGCCAAGGGTCTCCCGGATCGTCTCTATGTCCCGCACCAGATGCCAGGTCGTGTTGCCTTCAACGCTGGCATGCGGGCGTGACCGTCCGCATCCGCGCTGGTCGAAGAGGACGATCCGGTAGAAGTCCGGGTCAAAATACCTTCGCATGGCCGGATTGCACCCGCCTCCCGGCCCGCCATGCAAAATGACGACCGGCGCCCCTTTCGGATTGCCGCATTGCTCGACATAGAGCCGATGGCCATCGCCGACATCGAGCATTCTCTGATCGTACGGGTCGATCCGCGGATAAAGGTATTGCGATGCCGTTTTTTGATCTGACGGTTTGTCCATGAAAGTCCTATATACGGGAGTGGGGGCCGATTCACGGAACATTTTCAGCAGGAGCCGGCGAAAGACAACATGTCCAAGGCATCGACAGTCGACCCGTCGGAGGTCGAGAAGTTCCAGGCCATGGCTGCGGAGTGGTGGGATCCGTCCGGGAAGTTCAAGCCCCTCCACATGCTGAACCCCTGCCGCCTGGACTACATAACGTCACAGGTTGCCGTCGAATTCGACCGCGACCTTTCCCGACGAGCGCCTTTCTCCGGCCTCCGCATCCTGGACATCGGCTGCGGCGGCGGGCTCCTTTCGGAACCCATGGCCCGCCTCGGGGCGGAGGTGGTGGGCGTCGATGCCGCCGAACGCAACGTCCCGGTGGCCAGCCTGCATGCGGACGAGCAGGGACTGTCCATCGACTATCGTCACGCCACGGCCGAAGATCTCGTGGACGAGGGCGAAACTTTCGACGCGATCCTGAACATGGAAGTGGTCGAGCACGTGCCCGATCCGGGCGCCTTCCTGGCAGTCTGCCATGACCTTCTGAAGCCGGGGGGCCTGATGACTTGCTCGACCATGAACCGGACGGCCAAGAGTTTCGCCTTGGCGATTGTCTGCGCGGAATACGTCTTGCGATGGCTGCCTGCGGGAACGCATCAATGGTCCAGGTTCCTCTCCCCGGACGAGCTCTTCGGACTGCTTCGCCAGGCTGGGCTTGAACCAGTCGACCGGTGCGGCTTCGTCTTCGACCCTCTCAGATGGGGCTGGCGGCTCTCGGATCGCGACCTTTCGGTAAATTACGTCACGACGTCTCTTCGTCCTTAGCCGTCTCGTCAAGGCCCTGGCGCAATTCACGCATCACGGGCAGCGCCCCCCGCAAGCGCTCCTCCCCGATCGCGCTGACCGCTTGCGCCAGAACGGGCGCAACCGATGCCAGGGCCATGTCCCACGCCTTGCGGCCCGAGGGGCTGATCGCGACCAGTTTCTTTCGCGCGTCGTTCCAGTCAGGCCGGACATGAATGAACCCTGCCCGCTGCAGTCTTCCGATCGTGTTTGTCATTGCGCCACGCGAGACGTGAAAGGCCCGCGCCAGGTCTGCCGGGGTCCGCTCTCCGCCGCATCGGGCCA
The DNA here is from genome assembly GCA_009839535.1 of Boseongicola sp. SB0662_bin_57. GTDB lineage: Bacteria > Pseudomonadota > Alphaproteobacteria > Rhodobacterales > Rhodobacteraceae > JAJEFO01. The sequence continues at coordinate 3,473 of VXPN01000287.1, forward strand.
GGTGATGCAGTATCGAGAATTGGCTGAGCTCCATTCCTTTGGGCAAGGCCTTGCCAATCCGGCCCCGAACCAGGTGGTCCGCCATGAACATCTCGCTGAACAGCGCGATGGCCAGTTGGTCGACAGGGTCTCGGGAGTCCGGCATCAGGCCTGGATGTAGAATTGTTCGCTGGTCAGCGACGGAATGCGCCGCCTCGCATCATCGACCTCGTTCATGTTCAGGTCAACCAGGTTGACGCCGGGCGCTGTCCCGCCATCGCAAAGGATCCGACCCCACGGGTCGATCGCCAGGGAATGTCCATGGGTCGTTCTTTGCCGGCCCCGGCTTGCCGCGTGATCACCGCATTGCGCGGGCGCCAGCACGAAGCACCCGGTCTCGATCGCGCGCGCCCGAAGCAGCGCCTCCCAATGCGCCTTTCCCGTATCGGGCGAAAACGCGGACGGCACCGTCAGAATCCTGGCGCCGGCCTTTGCAAGGCCGCGAAAGAGATAGGGAAACCGGAGATCATAGCATATCGTCAGCCCGACCGGCACACGGTCGACGTTCCCCAGCACCGCCCTGTCTCCTGCACGATACCCGTCGCTCTCCCGGTAGACTTCCGTTTCGCTTATCGCCACGTCAAACATGTGAATCTTGTCGTATCGCGCAGTGACTTCACCACCCGGAGAAATCAGGAACGACCTGTTGAGAAATCGTCTCTCGTCCCCGGATTTCAATGCCAGCGACCCAAGCAGAAGCCAGATGTCCAGCCGCGACGCCACGCGACGCAGCGTGGCGAGCGTCTTGTCCCGCTCCTCGACAGCCAGCACTTCGCACTGGTGCGACCGGCTCGTGGAAACGCAGTTGGTCACCTCCGGCGTCAGGACGAACTTCGCGCCGGCCTCCGCGGCGTCCTCCACGAGACCTGATACCGTTCGCAGGTTTTCCTGCGGATCATCGGACGAGTTCAATTGAAGAAGGGCGACTTTCATTGCGCGACCAGCAGCGAATCCAGCCTCCCGGCCCGCTCCAGTGCCGACAGGTCGTCATACCCGCCCACGTGGCAGTCCCCGACGAATATCTGCGGAACCGTCCGGCGTCCGCTGGCGCGTCGCATCATTTCCTGCCTTGCCTCCGGCTCGCCCGCCACGTCAATCTCGGCAAACGGCACGCCCTTGCCGGCCAGAAGGCGCTTTGCCGCATGGCAATATCCGCAAAGGGGCGAAGTATAGATCTCGACACTCTTCATTCTGCCGGCCTCGGAAAACCAAAGACTACGTAATGGCTTTTCGTGATTCACGCCAGTGCCAGCGTGAAGCGGGGCGCCGGGGAACATTCCGGGCGAAATGCGCGTTGCATTTGCGGCATCCATTCTTACCTTCGCGTTGCCATGCCCGGCTTGCCAGAAATCACCGACCGGAGGGCGCTTGCGCTGCATCGCGCCCGTGCGGCCCGTTCACCAGACCACTTTCTTCACGAGGAAGCGGCGTTCGAGATCCGGGAGCGGCTCGCAGACGTGAACAGGGACTTTCACGCTCCCGTCCTGATCGGACACGTGGCACCACCGATAGCGGCGCTGTTCCCGGACGCACGGCGCATTGACGACACTCCAACGCTTGCGCTCGACCGCGAAAGCCACGACCTCGCCCTTCACTGCTTCGGCCTGCATTGGGCGGACGACCCGGTTGGCCAGATTGTCCAGGCCCGCCTCGCCCTCGTGCCGGACGGAATGTTCCTGGGCGTGACGTTCGGCGGCGCGACGCTGCATGAACTCCGCGCGTCGCTTGCCGAGGCCGAATCTCGCCTTTCAGGCGGCCTTTCCCCGCGCGTCCTTCCCATGGCAGACATTGCCAGCCTCGGCGGACTGCTTCAACGCGCCGGGCTTGCGCTTCCTGTCGCGGACGGCGTCAGCACGACAGCGCGCTACCCCGACATTGCCAGACTGGCCGCTGACCTGCGAGGGATGGGCGAGACCAACGCTCTTGCATCCCGCAGCATGTCCTTGCCGTCCCGGGAGATCTTTCGGGAAACCGAGAAAATATACCGACGGAATTTTGCCGATGACGGCTATCTGGTTGCGACGTTCGAAATGGTCTTCCTGACCGGCTGGGCTCCTTCGGCAAACCAGCAAAGGCCGCTCCGGCCCGGCACTGCCGACACCCGTCTCGCCGAAGCCCTCGGCGTGACGGAATCCCGGCTGAGGCGATAGCCCGAACCGGGAGCTTGCCCGTCGGCAGGTCCGTGGTGCTGCTGGACAAGCAGGCGCGCCTGTGATGGATGGCAGGCGATGACGGACAACAGCGCCCAATTTCCGCCATGTCACCCGGAAGTGCTGCCGGAAAGAACCGGCGTGCTTCTGGCGAATCTCGGCACGCCGGACGGGTACGATTATTGGTCGATGCGGCGCTACCTGAACGAGTTTCTTTCCGACCGCCGGGTCATCGACTATGCGCCGTGGAAGTGGCAGCCGCTGCTTCAGGCCGTGATCCTTTCCCGCCGGCCCTTCACGTCCGGAGCAGCATACAGGTCGATCTGGAACGAAGAGGCCGGCGAGAGCCCGCTCATGTCGATCACGAAGGCGCAGACCGCCAAGATGAGGTCCGTGCTTGCCAGGCGCTACGGCGACCACGTCATCGTCGATTTCTGCATGCGGTACGGCAATCCCTCGACGCGATCGAAGGTGCGCTCGTTCATTGACCTCGGTTGTCGCCGGATTCTCTTCTTTCCGCTGTATCCCCAATATGCCGGCGCAACGACCGCCACGGCGAACGACCAGTTCTTTCGCTCGCTCATGGCGGAGAAATGGCAGCCTGCGATCCGCACGGTTTCGGCATATTTTGACCATCCGTCCTATATCGAGACGCTGGCCTGTTCCGTCGAGCGCGCCTTGGCCGCCTCGAACGTCGCCCCCGACATCCTTGTCTGTTCCTATCACGGCATGCCCGAGCGCTACCTGACGGAAGGCGACCCGTATCACTGCCAGTGCCAGAAGACGAC
>VXPN01000068.1 GCA_009839535.1 Boseongicola sp. SB0662_bin_57
TGACGCTCCTGCTCGACAACTCTGGATCAATGCGTGGCCGCCCCATCTCCATTGCGGCGATCTGCGCGGACGTGCTTGCCAGGACCCTGGAACGCTGTGCCGTCAAGGTCGAGATTCTGGGCTTCACGACGCGTGCGTGGAAAGGCGGACAGGCACGGGAAAACTGGCTGCAACAGGGGCGCCCGCAGTTGCCTGGACGGCTGAATGACATACGCCACATCATCTACAAGGCCGCCGACGCACCGTGGCGGCACGCCCGGGAGAATCTCGGCTTGATGATGAAGGAAGGTTTGCTCAAGGAGAACATCGACGGCGAAGCGCTGGAATGGGCCTATCGACGGCTTCTTGCCAGGCAGGAGGCGCGACGCATCCTCATGGTCATTTCGGATGGCGCTCCGGTCGACGACTCCACCCTTTCCGTGAACCCGGCGAATTACCTGGAAAGGCATCTCCGCAACGTGATCACGATGATCGAACGGAGGAATCAGGTCGAGCTTCTCGCCATCGGCATCGGCCATGACGTGACCCGATACTATGAGCGCGCGGTCACGATCACGGACGTGGAACAGCTTGCCGGGGCCATCACCGAGCAACTGGCGGCGCTTTTTGAAGCCGATCCGATTCAGCGAAAGCGCATGGCCAAGCGAGGCGACATCCGAAGAATCGCACCCAGATAGTTGGCCTGAACACTGGCCAGGCTTCTGCGCCGAACGCCTGGACTGGTCAGCGTCTCACGGCACCTGCACGGTCATGTTGCCATTTGAAGGCCCAGCAGCCGTTCCAGCTTGCGCCCGGGAACGGTTCCTGCTCTTTGGCGGCCATGTTCCAGTCCTTCGATGCCGCCGCCAGCCCCGAACAGGGACCGCCGCGCCTTGCAGCCCTGCGCGAAGCCATGGCGGAAGCAGGCTTCGACGCATTTCTCGTGCCTCGCGCGGACCGGTTTCAGGGCGAATTCGTCGCACCAACTGATGAGCGCCTCGCTTGGCTGACGGGTTTCACGGGATCGGCCGGGCTCGCCGTTATCTGCACGGACGCCGCTGGCATATTCGTCGACGGACGCTATCGGCTGCAAGTGCGCGACCAGGTCGCCGAGGAGTTCGCGACCCTGGACCCCGCGGAGATCAAGCCGGGAACATGGCTGACAGAGAATGTCGACCGGCAGGCCAAGGTGGGCTTCGATCCATGGCTCCACACGGTGGACGGAATCACGAAGCTCACGAATGCGATCGGCGACCATGCCGTTCTGCAGCCCACGCACAATTTCGTTGACCGGATCTGGACGGACAGGCCGGCACTTCCGGTCCAGACCGTCCGTGCGCATCCGCTCGAGCTTTCCGGCGAAAAGTCGTCGTCCAAGCGCAAGCGTCTTGCGCAGGAATTGAAGGATGCCGGACAGCGTGCCGCGATTCTCACGTTGCCGGAAAGCATCTGCTGGCTTCTCAACATAAGAGGCGGCGGCATTCCACGCAGCCCCGTCGTTCAGGCATTTGCGATACTTCACGACACAGGTCGCGTGAGCCTGTTCTCTTCTCCGGAGAAGTTCGCGCATCTTGGGCCCGATCCGAACATCGACATCGAGGCCGAGGACGCGTTCGGACGCGCCGTCGGGCGCCTGAAGGGGCCGGTTCGGGTCGATGGACAAACCGCACCATGGAAGATAGCCGAAATTCTCGAAGACCGTGCCGTTTGGGACAGCGATCCGTGCTTCATGCCCAAGGCGTGCAAGAACGATGCCGAAATCAAGGGCATGCAGAACGCCCATCTCAGGGACGGCGCGGCGATGGTCGAGTTCCTTGCATGGTTTGACAAGGAAGCCCCCAAAGGCGGACTGACGGAGATATCCGCAGCCAGGGCGCTCGAAGGATTCCGAGCGCAAACTGGGGACTTGCTGGACATTTCCTTCGACACGATCTCGGGTTCCGGACCCAATGCAGCGATCATTCACTACCGCGTCTCCGAGCAGACGGACCGCAAGATCAGCCCAGGAGAATTGTATCTGGTGGATTCGGGTGGCCAGTACATTGACGGGACCACCGACGTCACGCGCACGCTTGCCGTCGGAGAGCCATCGGACGCCCACCGCGACTGCTATACCCGCGTGCTCCAGGGACTGATCGCAATCTCTCTTGCCCGTTTCCCGAGCGGGCGTGCGGGCCGGGACATCGACGCCCTCGCTCGCGCGGCGCTTTGGCGCAAGGGCCTCGACTACGACCATGGCACCGGGCATGGCGTCGGAGCTTGCCTGAACGTGCATGAAGGCCCTCAGCGGATTTCGCCAGCAGGCACGGCAAGCCTCAAGCCCGGGATGATCCTCTCGAACGAGCCCGGCCATTACCGGCCCGGTGAATTCGGCATCCGCATCGAGAATCTGCTTGTGGTGCGCAAGGACGGTGAGTCCATGAACAAGCGGTCCCGGCTTTGCTTCGAGACACTGACCTATGTGCCGTTTGACAGTCGCCTGATTGACACAAGGCTGCTGGGGCCGTGGGAGCGGAACTGGATCGACGCGTACCATTCCGAAGTCAGAGAGAAGATCGGTGGCCTGCTTTCTGCATCGGCCAGACGGTGGCTCGATGCTGCCACGGAGACCCTCGATTGACGTGGAACTGTCGCGTTCACGCCATTTGAGTAGGGGAGATTGGGAGAAGCATGATGGCTAACCGCTTCGAAGTTCGACCTGCGTCCGGCACGTGGGTCGTGCGCGCCAGAGGCGCAGTCCTCGGCGAGAGCGATTCGGCACTTGAATTGGTGGAAGGCGAACACGCGCCGGTCATCTACTTCCCGCGCATCGATATCGCGATGGAATTCCTCGACCGATCCAGCAAGGTCACGACCTGCCCATGGAAGGGCGATGCGGCTCACTATTCCATTGCCACGGCCGACACGACCCTAAGGGACGTGGCCTGGTCCTACGAAGCGCCACGTGACTCGGCAGCCGCCATCAAGGATCACGTCGCTTTCTATCCGCACGATGAGATCGCGGTCGAACGGCTTTGAGGGCCTTCGCCGCTTCGCGTGTGAGTGGCACCTCGCGGGCACCTGGGTGATCGCCGGGACCGCGGCACGACACTTCGCCGGACAAGGAGTTCATGCAGCATGGAAGGACTTGGCTCTCGGGCACCGCGCTTGACTGTCGCATAAGGATTCCGGTCAGCCAATGGAGTGCGCCACGCCACGAACCATGACGCGTTGGAATGCAGACACTTTGGATCTGTGCAGGCAAGTGCCGGCAAAAGCGCCCCCCTTGATCGGAGTCATGGACGGGGACTATATGGAATCGAGGTTGTACAGGCTTGCAAGTCGGGACGGGAGATTCCTCATTGACGCGCCTTGAAGCCATCATCGCAGAACGCAAGGCCCGCAGGCTCCGAAAGCTCGACGCGGCGGCTGCCGCCGTTCGTGCCCTCGCCGATCGGCATGGGGTGTCGATCGGCTTCTTTGGCAGCTACGCTCGCGGCACCACGGGACCGAACTCGGATCTGGACGTTCTGGTGCTTGGTCACGACGTCTCGTGCGTCACGGGAGCCTTTCGCCGTGAAATAGAGCGGATCGGCGCCGCTCAGGACATTGACATCGACCTTCGCCTGGAGAGAAATGCGCCGCACCTCTCCATGGAAATGTTGTCATGAAGGTTGAACCTTCGGCACCCCTGTTCATACGGACAAACGTCAAACTGTCTCGAATCGCGGCAGATCTTGATCGTGCCAAAGTCGCTCGAAGTGACATGGAAGGCGTTGCCACTCATTTGCGGCGCGAAGAACTGGAGAGGGTTCGCGATGCACTGAATGACTGCATTGGGCGAGCCCTGCACAACATCTATTGCGGAGTCGAAAGCACCCTGGAAGACATTGCCGAGACAGTCGACGGAGAGAAACCGTCCGGCAACAGGTGGCATTCAAGTCTGCTGGACCAGATGTCGGTACCTACATCGAAGCGACCGGCGGTCATCGACGATCATGCCGAACTGAGGGACCTCATGCGCTTTCGGCATGTCTTTCGAAACGTCTACGGAGAACCGCTTCGGCACGAGGAAGTTCTTGCCCATCTCGAGGCCGTCGACGAAGTCGTGCTTCCCAAGTTCCTGTCCGGCCTGGATCGCCTGGAGAGATACCTGAGAGTCGATATCGGAGGCCCGTTGAAAGAGCCTTCAGGCTCTGGCGACGATGACGGGATCAAGCCCTGATGAATCTCTTCGTGCTCGTTCCGAGGGAATCGGTTCAGGAGGACGCCCGGCCCGAAAACCTCCACGTTCGTGCATGACATCATTGGTGCGCCATTGGCACGTCGCTACGCGCTCTCCAGAAATTTCGTGCCGGAGATGCAGTTTCGTCGCGGCGGTTCCCGCCATTTCGCTTCTGGCTTGAGGAGAGGAACGAGCGTCAACATCCGCGCTTGCCGCTTTCGCCTCCGTAGAGCCTGAGAAAATTCGAAACGGCCGCTGTTGCCCGGTCCTCAATCGCGTCCGCATCCGGGGCATCGACCACGCCAAGCAGGCGCCGGACCTGCATGTCGCCCAGCAGCAGTCCCAGGAAACTCTCCGCCGCCTCCAAGGGATCATCGATGTCCACCAGATCACGCTCGCGGCATTTTTCGAGATACCGCACGAAGAACGGCAAGGTCGCCTCACGTCCCGTCTGGACCAAAATGCGCGCAAGCACAGGCTCCGAGCGGGCCTCGGATATCGCGGCCCGGTTGATTGCGACAGCACTGTCGCCAAGAAGAAGTCCGGCAAGTGCTCGCCCAACATCTCCAAGCGCCTCTTCCATCGGCGCGTTGCCGTCGAGATGCACCTCAAGCACGGTGCGAACCGTATCGGCATTTCGGCGAATTGCGGCCTGGAAGAGGCCAGACTTGCTTCCGAACCAGCTATACAGTGTCTCCTTCGACGCCGAGACCCGCCGGGCAACGTCGGACATCGTGGTGTCCCGGTAACCCTTCTCGACGAGAATCGCGATGGCGGCATCGAGAATGACGTCGCGGCGCTGCGTGCGGTACAACTCCTTCATGCTCCACGTCCGCAAGATTGTGCTTGACACAACCGAACCAATTGGTACGGCCATGTCAATCCGTAACGATGGGTTCGGAGAAATCCAGGGAACGCGCATGCAAAGGCAGACAGACAACAGCCAAGCTGGAGATCGCTTTGCCATGTCGGATCTTGTGGCTCCTATGGCGTCCATTGACACCATGCTGCTGACGATGCTCACCCGCACCAAACCTCACCCGCCACGGGAAGGCGAGCCTTGTGCGCTCGGACCATCCCTTGCAGCGTCACTGGCAATCGGTTCCGCGGCCTATGTCCTCGTGGCGCGCGGCGCGCGGCACTCCATGGCGACCGCGTTTCTGTTCGCGCTGACCGCGTTGGTCTCCCACGGGCCGCAAGCGTATTTCGATGCGGCGCTTTCGAGAATTTGGCCCGCTGCAATCGTCGCCCAACTCGCAATTGCGGCAATCATGTGCCTGGCAATGTGCCGGGCGGTCCGTCTGATGCGCACCAAGAACAGGGTCGCCGCATAATGCAGAACACTTCTCCTGAAAACCTCCGCAGCATGGCCCATCCAGACAGACCGCTGGCCATCCTGTCGCTGATTTGGGCCGGAGCGATGTTCGGCTTCTTCTTCGCCTGGACCTGCTCGACCATGTGGGGACTGGACGCGGCTGATCCGAATGTCGCAATCGCCGCCATGCAGGCGATGAACGAGAGCGTGCGCAACTGGCTTTTCGCACCCGCCTTCTTTGGCACGCCTGTCCTTCTGGCTTTCGCAGCGGCCGTCGCAGTGAGAGGCCGGCAGCGGAAGGTTGCCATCTGCCTCGCCCTGGCCGGTCTCCTTTATGTCGTAGGTGCAATGCTGCCGACATTCATGGTCAATGTGCCGTTGAACGAAGGCCTGGCCTTGCTGGAAGTGCCGCTTGATCCGGCAACCGCGCAGAATGCCTGGCAGAGCTATTCCGAACCCTGGCAGGACTGGAACATGGTTCGCACCGTGGCAGCAGGCTTCGTCCTTGCGCTGACTGGCTGGGGTCTCGTCAGCTTTTCCTGAATTGCCGACGTCGGCACTGCATGTGCCGCAAGGCCTTGGCGCGCCCCGACGATGGAGATGACGTCCGCTGAATCAGATCCAAGGCTCTCAATCCTGACCCAACATGTGTCGCTTGCGTGCTGTCCCCCAGAGACTCACGTCATCTTCCAACGATCTTCGAGAGCGCGCACCAACAACGACATCCCTAGCTGTGCTCCTCCTCAGCCGTGGATGCCAGAGCGCGGTTGAAGGCGTGAAGGGCGTCAACATGAAACAATGCCCCGTGGACCTTGGGAGGCTTCCCATCCCCGCCAAAGCTGAGCACGGGCAGGAACGGCAGCCCGGTCCTTTCGAAGACCGGCATGGCCAGTTCAAGAGTTCCGTTGACGTCGACCCACACGCCTTCCGCAATGGCTGCCCAGACC
>VXPN01000046.1 GCA_009839535.1 Boseongicola sp. SB0662_bin_57
GCCTGCGGAAGGTTTCGGTGAAGAGCGGAATGGATCGACCACGCGCTTTGGTCCGGCGCGTCGGGTCGTTCCATGGTCGACGGATCTTCGGCGTTGCAAAGGATCAGGTCTGAAGCCCGGACTCGGCTCCAGTGAACCCATCTTGGATTGACGAGGAACTCCTTGCCGTCCGCACTGACTGCGGCAGAGAAGTGGTTTGCCACGCCCTCATGCCATCCGTTGCGACAGGAAAGCCTGAGGGCGGCAGCGAGATCAACGCGGATTGTCGCCTCGTCGCTGGTGAGTTTCGTCTCATGGCGGGTCATTTTCTCACTCCGTCTGCCTGCGGCGGTACAAGGGGCGCTACCTGAGAACTGCCGCCATTTCGGGGCTGATCGTCACGTGCTCGTTGGCTCGCCGGGCATGGGTCAACCAGTCTCCATTCTGTGCCCGACAGGCATTTGGTAGCAGTATCCATCGAGACCGTCACTTCATAATTGCGCAATCATGATCTTGTGCCTGACAGGCGGCAACCGGTTCGACCCGCGCGGGCCGAGACCCGTCGTCGGCTCTTTGCCCCTGGCCTCAACGGTACGGAAGCCAATTTTCCCGACGCGAGGGCCGGACCTGACATGGAGACAATGGCGCGTCATGCAGCGCCTGACGTGCGCTCGACCTTGAATCTCGTCCGGGCATTCCCAGGCAAGGGCGAGATCAACATGTCTCCGCCGCGCCTTCCCGACCGCCACGCGGACACCCGTCGAAGACACTTTTCCTTTGCGCCCGCACCATATAGACATTGCGCTACGGGACGCGGGCAGAGCCGAGGGGCAGGAATGGCAAAGCGATCGCATGACGACGATGTCGAGTTCATCAAGTCATTGGCTGAACTTCTTGGCGAGAATGACCTTTCGGAGTTGCATGTGAAGCGCGAGCATCCCGAGGACGGAAGCCTCAATGTTCGGGTTAGCAAAGTGGTCTCAAGCACCGTGCCCGTTGCAATCCAGGCGCCTGCCGCCCCTGCACACACACCTGTCGCTGCCCCGGTGCAAGAACCAGATGCCGCCGCCGCTTCGCCGACTGGCGACGACGGTGATCCGGCAACATTGCCCGGAGCGGTCGTTTCGCCCATGGTCGGAACCGCCTACCTTCATCCGGAACCCGGCGCCGAGCCGTTCGTCAAGCCAGGTGACAAGGTGACGGAAGGTCAGACCCTGCTGATCGTTGAGGCAATGAAGACCATGAACAACATTCCGGCACCAATTTCTGGCACGGTCAGGCGCATCCTGGTCGAAGACGGTGCACCGGTCGAGTTCGGGGCGCCGTTGATGGTGATCGAGTAGGGTCGCGCCCGTGTTCGAGAAGATCCTGATCGCAAACCGAGGCGAGATCGCGCTTCGCGTGGTCCGCGCCTGTCGCGAGATGGGCATCCAGTCAGTCGCGGTGCATTCCACGTCCGACGTGGATGCCATGCACGTACGCATGGCTGACGAAAGCATTTGCATCGGGCCACCCCCCGGAGCGCAAAGCTACCTGTCGATCCCGGCAATTGTCTCCGCCTGCGAGATCACGGGCGCACAAGCGGTTCATCCAGGCTACGGCTTTCTTTCGGAAAACGCGAAGTTCGCACAGATTCTCGAGGACCATGAGCTCAAGTTCATCGGACCTTCTGCGGAACACATCCGCCTCATGGGGGACAAGATCACCGCGAAGGACACGATGAAAGGCCTGGGCGTGCCCTGCGTGCCAGGCTCCGACGGCGGCGTGGAAACGCTCGATGAAGCAATCGCGCTCGGCAAGCAGATCGGCTACCCGGTCATCGTGAAGGCCACGGCTGGCGGCGGCGGCAGGGGCATGAAGCTGGCAAAGTCCGCCAGCGAAATGGAGTCGGCATTCCATACCGCGCGCGCGGAAGCCAAGGCCGCTTTCGGCAATGACGAAGTGTACATCGAGAAGTACCTGGGCAAGCCCCGTCACATCGAGATCCAGGTCTTTGGCGACGGAAAGGGCAAGGCGGTGCATCTGGGCGAACGCGATTGCTCGCTTCAGCGCCGCCACCAGAAGGTCCTCGAGGAAGCGCCCGGCCCCACGATCGACGCAGCCACCCGCGCCCGAATCGGCAAGACGTGCGCCGATGCCGCTGCACGCATCAACTACGCGGGAGCCGGAACCGTCGAATTCCTGTACGAAGACGGTGAATTCTACTTCATCGAGATGAACACGCGGCTGCAGGTCGAGCATCCGGTGACAGAAGCAATCTACGGCGTCGACCTGGTTCGCGAGCAGATCCGGGTCGCTGCTGGTGAACCGATCTCCTTTTCCCAGAAGAGCCTGCAAATCGACGGGCACTCCATCGAGATCCGGATCAATGCCGAGAAGCCCCCCTTGTTCTCTCCCTCTCCGGGAAGAATCACCCAGTATCACGCTCCCGGCGGCCTCGGAGTCCGCATGGATTCGGCAATCTATGACGGATATTCCATCCCGCCCCATTACGACTCCCTGATCGGCAAGCTGATTGTCCATGGACGTGACCGGCCGGAGGCGCTGGCGCGCTTGGGTCGCGCCCTTTCCGAGTTGATTGTCGACGGGATCGACACAAACGTGCCGCTCTTCGACGCGCTCCTGAGGGAACCCGCGATTCAGTCGGGAAACTACAACATTCACTGGCTCGAAAAGTGGCTCGCCAAGAATTTCGAGTAGGACTGCCGCGCTTGATCGAGATCGCGCGACCCCGACCTGGACGGATCTCGTGAGCGAACGAAGCCTGACGGCAGAACTCCTGCTTGGAGCCTACGCGACTGGCGTATTTCCGATGGCGGAATCACGCGATGATCCCGACATCCGTTGGGTCGACCCCCGTGTAAGGGGCGTGCTGCCACTCCAAGGATTCCACATGTCGCGGTCTCTCGCACGCCGGATGCGAAGCGGGAAATACACGGCCACTCTCGATGTGGAATTCGAGGCGATAGTTGATGGTTGCGCCAATCGAGAGGAAACCTGGATCAACGGGACGATCCGCGAGCTTGTGATCGAGCTTCATGCCATGGGGCATGCACATGGATTCGGCGTTTGGTCGAAGGGCCGTCTGGTCGGCGGGATGTACGGAGTCGCGCTCGGGGGCGCGTTCTTTGGCGAAAGCATGTTCTCTGCGGAAACCGATGGCTCGAAAATGTCGCTTGCATGGGCTGTCGACCATCTCGGGCGAACCGGATTCGTCCTCTACGACACGCAATTCAGTTCGCCGCACCTGGCCACTCTTGGCGTCACGGAAGTCACGCGGGCGGCCTACAGGACTTCATTGGCACGCGCTCTTGAAGTGTCGGCCGACATCAACCGCGTGCCGCTCGAAACCGACCCTCAGGCCGTGGTGCAGCGGATCACCCAGACGTCATACCGAGGATGATCAAGCGCATTGAGCGCCGGGCTTGACGCGATCATCCAGCCATCGAAGATGACTGCATCGCGCACGGAATCGCGGATCGTAAGCCACGCGAAACCTTCGCCGGCCGGATTGTCCTCAAAGTAACGACACTCGCCAAGATCGACCTCGACTCTCCCCACGGCGACGGTTTCGCCGACACGCAGTTCGACATCGATCACGTCACCAGACACCTTGTCCAGACCCTTGAGCAAGACGCCTCCGGAACGCATCACCCTGACTTCCTCGGGCACGACGCCGGAAATGGCGTCGGACACATCGTCAACGACAGATGCCGTGACATCCTCCTGGCCATTGGCTGTACCGGCCAGCAACGCCAGAAGCACAAGGGCGCGGATCATTCGTCTGACCCGGACACGAACTTCATGAGAAGCTGAATGACGGAAATCGCGCCTTGCGTATCCTCGATTTCGCTGCCCGGCTCGAGATTGATGATCGACCCGCCGGGAAGAAGCTCAACGAAGCTGCCGCCGAGGAGACCCTCGGAGGAAATGACCGCCGCCGTGTCGTCCGGCAGGAGCACATCGTCCTGAACGCTCAGGACGGCGTTGGCACGGAAGGACTGCGGGTCGAGATTCAGTTCGAGGACCGACCCGACCTTCACGCCGGCCAGCCGCACGTCAGTGCCGACGCCGACGCCTTCCGCCGAGCGAAAGGATGCCGTGTAGGTATCCATGCCCGAAGACGGCAGGGTCACGCCGCCGACCTGCGCCAGGTAGATCAGGAATCCCGCCGCCACGGCGAGAACGCCTGCGCCTGTCAGGACTTCCGTCGTGTTTTCCGACATGGCCATTACTCGGGCGTCCAGGCTTCGTAATCCTTCCGGTCGACCGGCCTGGATTGCCGGATGGAACCGGGCGGCGCGTACGCCAGCGGCGTGCCTGTCAGGTTCTCCTGATGCGGCCTTTCCCACTCCTTGCGGGCGAGAGGCCTTTCCGTCGGCGGCTCGTCATAGGTGTAGTGCAGCCACCCGTGCCAGTCCGCTCCGATCCGGCTTGCCTCAGCCTCTCCATTGTAGATCACCCAACGCTTCCCGTCGCGGGACTGGTAGAAGACGTTGCCCTGTTCGTCTTCGCCAACCCGCTTGCCCTTGAGCCAGGTATGGAACTGGGTGCCCCAGGTCTGGCTGTTCCACCAGGTGACCGCTCGAACAAGCGTGTTGACAAGGCTCATCCTGCACCTTCCTTCCGAATTGTTCGTGGTATGGCTCAAGGCCGAGGGAAATTCCAGCAAAAGCCGCTTGTCGGAGGGAAGATTCCGAGGCGCGCCAGTGCTTGACGCTCCGGGGTCGGCATTCAGGGCGGTGCCTTCTTCGATTGCTTTGCCTTTCGTGCACAAGGCATCCCGAACTTGCTCAAGGCGCCTGGGGCGAGGTCGCCGTCACGCCACCTCTCCGCTCTTGTCGATTTCAGAAGACCACTCCGGATCGGCGCGCTCCAGAATTCCCGGCTTCCGGACCCAATTCCGGGCACCCTGATTCGCAAGCCCGTCACATGGCAGAAGCTCCACCAAACCCCACACGTCAACCTCGTCAACAAGACAGCCTGGCGCTCTCAAGTCAGGCACACAATCCCTCAATTCATCTCGCCCGCACCACAGGTTTCGTTCTCAAGCAGAGGTTGACTTTCTCGATCACCGGCCTAGGGCCAACGAAATCGTGACTTGAGGAAAGGCCCAGCCCCATGAAAGCAGAATGCGTCGTCCCAAGCCGAAGCCAGGTTGGCGAGGGGGCCGTCTGGGATGATCGAGAGCAGGTGCTCTGGTGGGTGGACATTCCGGCCGGACTGATTCACCGCTTCGACCCGTCGAGTGGCCGGAACACCACGATAGACTATGGCGAGCCCGTTGGCTGTCTCGCAGTTCGCGAGTCCGGCGGCCTGGTTCTGGCAGCGAAATCAGGCTTCTGCTTCTTCGATCCTGACAGCGGCAAGCGCCAGCCGATCACGGATCCCGAAGCGCATCTCGCGATGAACCGCTTCAATGACGGTGCGACCGATACAAGGGGCAGGTTCTGGGCTGGAACCATGAAAGACGGCGGCGATCCCGAGCGCATGGGGCGCTTCTACTGCCTTGACACGAACCTGGAGGTCATGCCTTGGAAGGACGGCTTCTACACCACCAACGGTCTCGCGTTCTCGCCCGACGGGCGGACGATGTACTTCTCGGATAGCAACAAGGCAGTGCGCACGATCTGGCGTGCAGCTTATGATCCGGACACTGGCACTCCGGGCGTGCCGGAGTTGTTCTTCGACACCCGAAGCGTTGCCGGGCGCCCCGACGGCGCGACGGTCGACGTCGACGGCTGCTACTGGCAGGCAGGAATTGACGGCTGGCAGCTCTATCGAATCACGCCCGAGGGCCGCGTCGACATGACCGTGGACCTTCCCGTCGAGCGCCCCTCGCGACCAATGTTCGGCGGAGCGAATCTTGACACGCTCTATGTCACGTCACTCGGGGTCGGCCTGAGCGCGGGCCGCGACCAGCCGGAGGCCGGATCGCTCTTCGCAGTGTCCGGGCTCGGCGTGCAGGGCCTCCCCCAGATGCGCTTCAAGGGGTAACGACCGAAGGAATCGCCCGTAAGAAGTGTCGCGCCCGGAGGCAACGGCGCTACGGGCGCTCGCGGTCCCGCAGCCGACCTGTGACGGCTTGCCAGCATCCTCTCGAAAGCGTAGGTCGGGCGATGTGATTCACACCTGTCTTTCAGGAGGTGCCGTGCCCGAATTCGCCATCTTTCCCAGCCTGCAGGACAAGACAGTCCTTGTTACCGGCGGCGCACAGGGCATCGGGGCCGAGATCGTCCGGGCGTTTGCGAACCAGGGAGCCAAGGTCGGGTTCATCGACCTGGATTCCGAGGGCAGTGCCGCGCTGGCATCGAGCGTTGAAGGCATCGTCGACTTCGAGACCTGTGACCTTCGCGACGTCGACACGCAGCGGAACGCGATCGCCGCGCTCGCCCGTCGGCTGGGAAACCCTTCCGTGCTGGTCAACAATGCCGCCCGCGACGACCGCCACGACTGGA
>VXPN01000519.1:0-2453 GCA_009839535.1 Boseongicola sp. SB0662_bin_57
TTGCTGCCGCACGGGCTCCCTGGGTGCTGATTCTTCACGCCGACACGCATCTCTCGGATGGCTGGGCTAAAGCTGCGCGCAGTCACATTGAGGACCATCCAGACAAGGCAGGCTGGTTCCGGCTCGGGTTTCGGGCGAATGGCCTCGCGCCGCGACTGGTCGCGGAGGGCGCGAATCTTCGCTCACGCCTTCTTGGACTGCCCTATGGCGACCAGGGGCTGCTCGTCGCACGTGCAACGCTGGAGGAGGTCGGCGGGGTGCCGGACATCCCGCTGATGGAGGACGTGGCCCTCGCCCACCGCCTCAAGGGTCGCCTGCGCCCGCTCGACGCAATCGCGCGCACATCGGCCGAACGTTACGAGACCGAGGGATGGCTGCGGCGGAGCGCCGCCAATCTTGGCACGCTCATGCGTTATTTCCTCGGCACTTCTCCCGAAAAACTCGTCGCCCGTTACGAAAGGCAGGACCGGCACCGGTAAGGCTGGATCAGGCTGCAGCCTCGACGTCAGCCACGATCCCGTCGACGACTTCCTTCAGGAGCGCTTCGTCCTCGCATTCCGCCATCACCCGAATCAGCGATTCGGTTCCTGACCGACGGATCAGGAGGCGGCCGGTCCCTGCCAGCCGTTTCTCGGCTGCCGTGATCGCGCCCTTCACGATCGCGGATTCGAGAGGCTGCGCGCCCTCGGAGCATCGAATGTTCTTCAGCAGTTGCGGCACGGGCTCAAACATGTGGCGAAGTTCGCTTGCCGATCGTCCGGTACGTCGCATCTCGGCCAGGAAATGAACTCCCGCGAGCAGGCCGTCGCCGGTCGTCGCATGGTCAGTCATGACGATGTGCCCCGATTGCTCGCCGCCGAGATTGTAGCCGCCGGCGCGCATTGCCTCGACGACGTAACGGTCACCCACGGACGTGCGCAGAAGAGAGACGCCTCGACCCTCCAGGAATCGTTCCAGACCGAGATTTGACATCACTGTCGTCACCAAGGTGTTGCCCTGAAGCCGGCCCTCATCGGCCCAGCGCGCCGCGAACAACGCCATGATCTGGTCGCCATCGGCAACCTCGCCTGCCTCGTCGATGATCATCACGCGGTCCGCGTCGCCATCCAGGCAAATGGCAACGTCGGCGTCGTTGGCCGATACGGCTTCTGCAGCCGTGGCAGCACATGTCGTGCCGCAGTTCTCGTTGATGTTCTTCCCGTCGGGCGACGTGCCGACTTCCGTCACTGTGGCGCCCAGCTTGCCGAGCAGTTCCGGCGCCGCACGATAGGCGGCCCCGTTCGCGCAATCGATCACGACCTTCATGCCTGCAAGGTCCAGGTCGCCTGGAAGCGTGGACTGCAGATTCTCGACGTAGCTGGAAAGCCCGCCTTCCACCCGCCGGGCGCGACCGATGCTGACCGGATCGGCCGGCTTGATGTCGCCCGCCATGATCGCCTCGATCGCGGCCTCGGCTTCGTCCGAAAGCTTGAAGCCGTCGGGGCCGAAGAACTTCACGCCGTTGTCTTCATGAGAATTGTGGCTGGCCGAAATCATCACACCTACGTCGGCCCCCATCGAACGCACCAGCAAGCCCACGGCGGGCGTTGGCACCGGGCCAAGCAGCAGCACGTTCATGCCGGTCGATGTGAAACCTGCCGTCAAGGCGCTTTCGAACATGTAACCGGAGAGCCTCGTGTCCTTGCCGATGATGACGTGGTGCGCGGCGGAACCGTCCCTGCGAAAGTAGCGTCCTGCAGCGGCACCGAGACGCAGAACGGCATCCGCAGTCATGGGATGCGTGTTGACGCGCCCCCGCGCGCCATCAGTGCCGAATAGCTTGCGTGTCATCTGCCCGACCGAACGCCTCGCCTTTTTTGCATTCATACCATGCGCATGCCGGAATCCGAAACCACCTTTGCAAATTCAACCCAAAGTCGCCGGTGCACTGAACGTGCGCAGGCGCCCATGTGACGGAGGAGCCGGCAATCCGCCCCACCATGGAGTTTCCGGCATCCGGTGGCTCAAAGCATTGGATCCCGGCACGCAAGAATGGACGCCGTCAAGTCACCCAACCTCTGCCTCTGTGTCCCGCTGGCATCGAAATTCGAGGCTTCGAGCCAAGTCTCGAACGCCTCCTTGAGAGCCGGCCATTCGCTGTCAATGCACGCATACCAGGCCGTGTCACGGTTCCGTCCCTTGACGACCGTCGCCTGCCGAAACACTCCTTCGTAGGAAAAGCCGAATCGTTCCGCCGCACGACGCGAGCGGTGATTCGCCGCATCGCACTTCCATTCGAACCTTCGATAACCCGCTTCGAAGGACCAGCGCATCAACTGATAGACTGCTTCGGTGGCCTCTCGAGTCCGTTGAAGGCGAGGCGAGAACGTAAGCCAGCCCGTCTCGATCGAGCCCGCGGCAGGCTTGATCCGCATCAGGCTGAGAGTGCCTCCGAGCCGGCCGTCTTCCATGCG
>VXPN01000519.1:2553-6413 GCA_009839535.1 Boseongicola sp. SB0662_bin_57
CGCTGTCCGCCGAAGCTCGCATCGCGAAGTGACGATCACTCTTCGGGCGGCAGCGTTCGCAATCGCAGTTCACGCAACTGCTCTCGTGTCGGCTCCGTTGGCGCACCCATCATGAGGTCTTCCGCCCGCTGGTTCATCGGAAAGAGGATGACTTCGCGGATGTTCTCCTCGTCAGCCAGAAGCATGACGATCCGGTCGATCCCCGCAGCGCAACCGCCGTGCGGCGGAGCGCCAAAGCGCAGCGCATTGACCATGCCGCCAAATCGGGCGCGCACCTCGTCCTCTCCATAACCCGCGATTTCGAAAGCCCGGAACATGATCTCAGGCTGATGGTTGCGGATCGCGCCCGAGGCGATTTCGTGGCCGTTGCACACCAGGTCATACTGGAAGCCAAGAGCGTCCAGCGGATCGCCGTCAAGCGCGGCCATGCCCCCTTGGGGCATCGAGAAGGGATTGTGCTCGAAGTCGATCCCGCCGCTTTCCTCATCCTCGATGTAGAGCGGGAAATCGACGATCCAGGCAAACGCGAACCGGTCCTTCGCGACAAGTCCCAGCTCCTCGCCGATGAGCACACGTGCCTTTCCGGCGACGGCTTCAAAGCTCCTGGCCTTGCCGCCCAGAAAGAACGCGGCGTCGCCCGAGGCCAGGCCGAGCTGCTTCCTGATGGCCTCCGTGCGTTCGGGGCCAATGTTCTTTGCGACCGGTCCGGCCGCCTCCATGCCGTTTTCGCCGTCGCGCCAGATGATGTAGCCCATTCCCGGGAGGCCTTCTCCCTGAGCAAAGGCGTTCATGCGGTCGCAGAACCGGCGGCTGCCGCCACCCGGCGCGGGAATCGTGCGGACTTCCGTACCGTCCTGTTCCAGGATCTTCGCAAATGTCGCGAATCCGGATCCCCGAAAATGTTCCGAGACATCCTCCATCCTTAGCGGGATCCTCAGGTCGGGCTTGTCGGTGCCGTACCAGAGCATCGTGTCGCGATACGGAATCTGCGGCCAGTCGGCGACGGGGTCCACGTCACGGCTCGCCGCAAACTCGGAGAACACCCCTTCGATCACGGGCGAGATCGTATCGAAGACGTCCTGCTGCGTGACAAAGCTCATTTCCATGTCGAGCTGGTAGAAGTCCGTGGGCGAACGGTCGGCGCGCGGATCTTCGTCTCGGAAGCATGGCGCGATCTGGAAGTATCGATCGAAGCCGGAAACCATCAGGAGCTGCTTGAACTGCTGCGGCGCCTGCGGAAGTGCGTAGAACCTGCCCGGATGAAGCCGCGAGGGCACGAGGAAGTCGCGTGCGCCTTCGGGGCTCGATGCCGTGATGATCGGCGTCTGATGCTCGCGGAAGCCGACGTTCCACATGCGCCGCCGAATGCTGGCCACCACATCCGACCGGAGCTTCATGTTTCGCTGCATCACCTCGCGCCGAAGGTCGAGGAACCGGTATCGCAGCCGCGTCTCCTCCGGGTACTCCTGATCACCGAACACGATCAGCGGAAGCTCCTCTGCGGCTCCCAGAACCTCGAGATCGCGGATGAAGACCTCGATGTCGCCGGTGGAGATCTTCGTGTTCACGAGATCGGTGTCCCGCGCCTTCACCTCGCCATCTATCCGGATGCACCACTCGGAACGAACCTTCTCGACCTCCGCGAAGGCCGGGCTGTCCGGGTCGGCCAGGACCTGGGTCACGCCAAAATGGTCGCGAAGGTCGACGAACAGCACGCCGCCATGATCTCGAACGCGGTGAACCCAGCCCGAAAGGCGCACGGTCTCTCCCACGTGAGTGGCATTGAGTTCCGCGCAATTGTGACTTCGATAGGCGTGCATGTAATTGCATCTCCCGGTTGCAGGGCGCCGATACAACTTGCAACGGACAAGAAGTCAAGCGGACAGAAGATGCCAGGCCCGAATGGACCTGCCGTTTGCGGGAACCCGGCGCCACAAATCGCGGCACTGCCCCGGTTAGGCTCTTGCGCAGGAACAGCCAATCCCTATAAGGCAGGACAATTTGCGCGTGACCACGAGACAGCGGATGCCGAAGAGAACCGACATTCAGTCCATCATGATAATCGGGGCCGGTCCCATCGTCATCGGACAGGCTTGCGAGTTCGACTACTCGGGCGCACAGGCCTGCAAGGCGCTCCGCGAGGAGGGCTTTCGCGTCATACTCGTGAACTCGAATCCGGCCACGATCATGACCGACCCGGGCATGGCTGACGCAACCTATATCGAGCCCATCACGCCGGAAGTGGTGGCAAGGATCATCGAGAAGGAGCGGCCCGACGCGCTTCTGCCGACCATGGGCGGACAGACCGGCCTGAACACGTCCCTCGCGCTGCAGGAAATGGGCGTCCTGGAGGAGTTCGGAGTCGAAATGATCGGCGCCAGGCCGGAAGCCATCGAAATGGCCGAGAACCGCAAGCTCTTCAGAGAGGCAATGGAGCGGATCGGCCTCGAAAACCCGAAGGCCGCGATTGCCGATGCGCCAAAGGACGCCGATGGCCGCCATGACATCTCGAAAGGTGTCGAGCGCGCGATGGAAGCACTGGACGAAGTGGGGCTTCCCGCCATCATCCGGCCCGCCTTCACCCTTGGCGGCACAGGCGGCGGCGTCGCCTACAACCGCACCGAGTATCTCGAGATGTGCCGCCGGGGGCTCGAAGCCTCTCCCGTCGCGCAGATCCTGATCGACGAGAGCCTGCTCGGCTGGAAGGAGTTCGAGATGGAAGTGGTCCGTGATCGTGCGGACAACGCGATCATCGTGTGCTCCATCGAGAACGTTGATCCCATGGGCGTCCACACGGGAGATTCCATCACGGTAGCCCCCGCACTGACCCTCACCGACAAGGAATACCAGTCAATGCGGACGGCCTCGATCGCCGTCCTCCGCGAGATTGGCGTCGAGACCGGAGGCTCAAACGTCCAGTGGGCGGTGAATCCCGCCGACGGGCGCATGGTCGTGATCGAGATGAACCCCCGGGTTTCGCGGTCATCGGCGCTGGCATCGAAAGCCACGGGATTCCCGATCGCCAAGATCGCCGCAAAACTTGCCGTGGGCTTCACGCTGGACGAGCTCGACAACGACATAACCAAGGTGACACCCGCCTCGTTCGAGCCGACAATCGACTACGTGGTCACGAAGATCCCGCGATTTGCCTTCGAGAAGTTTCCGGGCAGCGAACCGTCGCTCTCGACTTCGATGAAATCGGTGGGCGAAGCCATGGCCATCGGCCGCACGTTCCACGAAAGCTTGCAGAAGGCGCTTGCATCCCTTGAGACCGGCCTGACCGGGCTTGACGAAATCGAGATTCCCGGCGCCCCTGCCTTGCCTGCACCGTTCTGCAACGGCAGCACCGTCGCCTCCGCCGAAGAGGATGCCGGAGGCCACGGGAGTGCAGCCATCACCGCAGCCCTTGCCAAGCTGGGGCCGGACAGGCTGCGGATCATCGCCCAGGCAATGCGGCACGGGCTTTCGGACTGCGACATCCAGGCCGTGACGAACTTCGATCCCTGGTTCCTCGCACGGATCCGCGAAATCGTGGACGCGGAGGCCGAGGTGCTGGGAAACGGGCTGCCCGAATCCAGGGAGAACCTGCGCAAGCTGAAAATGCTCGGTTTCACCGATGCACGGCTGGCGAAACTGAGCGGTCTTCGGGAAGACGACATCCGTCGCAGCCGCCACGGTCTGGGCGTCCAAGCGGTCTTCAAGCGAATCGACACCTGCGCGGCGGAATTCGAGGCACATACGCCCTACATGTATTCGACTTACGAAGAGCCTGCCATGGGCGAGGCCGAATGCGAGGCGAATCCGACCGAACGGCGCAAGGTGGTCATTCTCGGCGGCGGTCCCAACCGCATCGGCCAGGG
>VXPN01000213.1 GCA_009839535.1 Boseongicola sp. SB0662_bin_57
CGGAAGTGGCGGCGCGCGCCACGCTCCTGTCCGGGAGCTACATGCTTTACGAGCGGCACGGCGCCGGTCCTGACGCGGATGTGTTTGAGGCGCTGCGGGACTTCACGCCGAACCTCTCCGGGCGCATGGACAACTTGCGGGCGGCCATCCTGCGTCCGCAGCTTGCCATGCTTCCTGTGCGCGTGAAGCGCTGGGCCGAACTGCATGACGCGATGGAAGATGGTCTGCGCGACCTGCCTGGCCTGAGCCTGATCGATCGGCATCCGGATCTGGTACGTGTCGGCTCGTCATTCCAGTTTCGGTTGCCGGACCATGAAGCGAACGAGATTGAGGCCTTCCTGGGAAGGTGCGCGCGCCGCGGCGTTGAATTGAAGTGGTTTGGCGCCGCTCGGGCACATGGGTTCACGTCCACCTATCGCCATTGGGCCTATGCGGATGCCCCGGCCTTGCCTCAAACCGATCAGGTGATGGCAGGGCTCTTGGACATGCGCCTGCCTCTGACATTCTCGAAGGAGGATTGCGAAGTCATCGCCAGGATCATCCGCGAGGAAGTCTCTGGCAAGCGGGGCTGAATTCTTGCCCGTTCCGGTCAATTGTCGAACTTGGCAGCTCCGCCATTGAAGAGCGCGATGCGCGCCATGCTTGACGCACGGAACCTGTGCAGATAGGTAAATGAACGTTCGTTCATATACGGGAGCCCCAGATGTTCGATGCTTCCATGCGTTTCGATCTCGGCGAGGACGTGGACGCGCTTCGCGACGTTGTGCGGCGCTGGGCGCAGGAGCGGGTCCGGCCCATGGCGGTCGAGATCGACCGCTCGAACGCATTTCCATCGGAGCTGTGGCGGGAACTGGGCGAGCTGGGACTCCTCGGCGTCACTGTTGAGGAGGAGTACGGCGGCGCCGGTCTGGGATATCTGGCCCACACGATTGCCGTCGAGGAGATTGCGCGGGCATCTGCAAGCGTCTCGCTATCCTACGGGGCGCATTCGAATCTCTGTGTCAATCAGATCAGGCTGAACGGAAACGAACAGCAGAAGGCCAGGTTCCTGCCCCGGCTGGTCACGGGAGAGCATGTAGGCGCGCTCGCGATGAGCGAGGCAGGCGCCGGTTCGGACGTCGTATCGATGAGCCTGCGTGCCGAGAGGAGAAATGATCACTACAGGCTCAGCGGAACCAAGTACTGGATCACCAACGGGCCGGACGCTGACACGCTGGTCGTCTATGCAAAGACCGATCCCGATGCTGGGTCGAAGGGCATAACGGCGTTCCTCGTCGAACGCGAAATGACCGGGTTCTCGACGAGCGCCCATTTCGACAAGCTGGGCATGCGGGGCTCGAACACGGCGGAACTGATCTTCGATGACGTGGAAGTGCCGTTTGAGAACGTGTTGGGAGAAGAGGGGCAGGGCGCCCGCGTGCTGATGTCCGGCCTGGACTACGAGCGCGTGGTGCTGGCCGGCATCGGCCCCGGTATCATCGCGGCCTGCCTTGACGAGATCATGCCGTACATGGTCGAACGCAAGCAGTTCGGGCAGCCGATCGGGTCGTTTAAGCTCATGCAGGGCAAGATCGCGGACATGTATGCGGCGATGAACTCGTCGCGCGCATATGTCTACGAGGTAGCGAAGGCCTGCGATCGGGGCGACGTGACGCGGCAGGATGCCGCCGCGTGCTGCCTGTTCGCGAGCGAGGCCGCGATGCGGCAAGCCCATCAGGCCGTGCAGGCGATGGGTGGTGCGGGCTTCATGAACGACCACCCGGTGTCTCGGCTCTTTCGCGACGCGAAGCTGATGGAGATCGGCGCGGGAACGAGCGAGATCCGGCGGATGCTCATCGGTCGGGAGTTGGTGGGACAGGTCGCGTGAAGCGGGTGATCGCCGTGCCTTGAGCGCGGCGAGCGCCCGTCACCACGAAGTCCGCAGCATCTTGTCCGTCAGCACGGGAATTCGCGGCAGGCCGCAATCCGAAAGGCCTTCTGTCAATCCGGTTCCGGCGCCTTGACCTTCACGGTCACGACTTCGGTGTCGTGATACTGCTGGTGATGGACTGACGACGCCAGATGCCGCAAAAGCCGAAGCGAAGCCTCATGGCCGAGCGACGTGCCGGTCGTGTGCTCGCCGAGCCGGGAAATGCGATCCTCAAGGTTGATCTCGTCACCGGAGGCGACAACGAACTCCAGGACGGCGCCACCGTCTTCGCGCGAAACCGAGAGGCGGAGATTTCGGGACCGCTTGCCCGTCTGATTCTCGAGGAGCGTCAGGAGCGTTTCTTCTCCGACGGCGTCAAGCCGCTGCGCCATGGCGGCGCCCCACCCGTCGCTCATGGCAAATTGCCTCAGGAACGCGCTCATTGGGCCGAGCGCAGACTCGTCAAGCGCAACGACTTCCATTCGCCTGCGCCGAGGCTTCGTGGCGTCCAGAAACACTGTCAGCAGGATGGCCGAGGCGCCGCCGGCCGTCATGCCGTTCTGGAACAGGCCACCGGCGAAATCCGCAAAGAACTCAGGGTAGATCACCCCGTTCTGGAAGCCGACGCCGATCCAGAATGAAATGCCGACCACCACTCCTTTGCGATAGTCCAGCCCGTCCTGCACAACCATCCTCATGCCGACGACGAACAAGGTCGACAGAAGCACGGTCGCGTAGGCAGCCACGACTGGCCCCGGAATCGCGAGGATTGCGGCGAGCGACTTGGGCAGAAGGGCCATGGCGAGGAAGATAAGGCCAACGGCAACGCCGACGCGACGCGATGCCACCCCTGTAAGCTCGGTCACGGAAATGCTGGTGGAATAGGTTGTGTTCGGAACCGTGCCGAGCAGGCCGGACAGCATGTTGCCAAGCCCGTCCGCTGCGACTGCCCCCTCAACCGCCCGGTAATCGACGGCCCGACGCTTGCGCCAGGAAACGTGCTGGATTGCCATCGAATCGCCAATTGTCTCAATTGCGCCGACAAGGGTCACGATCACGAAGGCCGGCAACAGGCTCCAGAACGCCGGACCGAAGTCCAGGTCGAAGCAGGGCCATCCTCCCTGCGGAAGTCCGATCCAGGCTGCCTGGACCACGCGATCCGTTTCGTAGATTCCAAACATCCAGGCGATCACCGAACCGACAACGACCCCGATCACCGGAGCCCACAGGCGCCAGACCCCGGTCGCGGCAAGCGCGATCCAGACGATCACCCCAATCGTTGCAGCCGCAGAAAGCGGCGACGCCAGCTGGTGGGCATCGTCCGGTATCTCTTTCAGCATGCCGAATACGATCGGCATCACTGTCACCGCAATGAGCATGATGACGGTGCCGGCGACCGTGGGCGTGAATATTCGGCGCATCCAGACAAGATGCGTGGCGAGAACGAACTGGATCAGTGACGAAATGACGACAAGCGTGGCAAGCAGCGCAGGGCCTCCTGCGGCGATTGCAGCAATGCTGACCGCGATGAACGCCCCGGAGGTTCCCATGAGGAGAACATAGCCCGCGCCGAAGCGGCCGACGCGAACCGCCTGGACGATCGTGCTGATCCCGCTGACGGCGACCACGGCAAACGCCGCCCAGGACAGGTATGGGTCACCTCCTCCGGCGGCACGGATAACGATGGATGGGGTGAGCACGATCCCGGCGATGGTGAGAAGGGCCAATTGCAGGCCGAGAGCGAATGCCAGTGGCGTTGGAGGCCTTTCGTCCGCCTCGTGGCGAATATGCTTGCCGTCCTCGTCCATTTCCATGCCATCGCCTCCAGGCATTCACCGCAAATGGCCCGCTCCGGTAATGCCGTCACTCGGTTGCACCGATAGCAACAGGACCCCAAAATTCCCGCGTGTCAAGCCGAGTTCGGGATGCCATGAGCAACTGGCTGCGCGTCATGCGCCTTGGACCGGCGGGGAAGCGCGGCTTCCCCGTGTACGACATCCGGCAGTCCAGAAGGATTTGGCGGATGCTGGTGACGCCGGAACGGCAAAACTGTCCCACGACCTTGAAATCCGGCGGACATTGACAAGACCTGACTTGTGTGCCGGTCAGTTGCAGGCATGCGCGCCCGAGTTCTGAAAGAGGCTCTCACGACCAAATGACTCGCTTCAAGGCAACGCGGCTGGGCAACAAGCCGATCATTCATCCCGGTCTCGCGCGGACAATCGGGACCAACATCAACGGACCTTCCGCAATTCGCGTGCCGGACTGGATCAAGGCCCCGCTCGGCCGGTACTATCTCTATTTTGCCGACCACCGCGGCGACCACATTCGCCTGGCCCATTCGGACGAGATCACCGGCCCCTGGCATGTCCACGAGCCGGGCGCACTGCATCTCGAAGGTTCCGGCTTTCCAACGCAATCGTCTGAACTCGATCCGCCGGAGCGGTTTCGGAAGAGCGTCGCTTCTGGCGATCTTCGCCCGCACATTGCTTCACCGGACGTCCATGTCGACCATGCCAGGCGACAGATCGTCATGCATTATCATGGATTGGAGCGCGACTGCACGCAGACCACCCGACGTGCGGTATCCGGGAACGGCCTTGACTTCCGCGACCCGCTGCCGACCGGTGCGGACTTCTATGCCCGAGTGTTCGAATGGCGCGGCGTCACCTATGCCGCGGCGTTGGAAGGTTGGCTCTTTCGCTCGCCTGACTCCGGCCTGTCGTTTCCGGACAGGACGCGACTCGGCGACCCATCCACCCGGCACGTCTCCGTCTTTTCGTCCGGGGATGAACTGTTTCTGGTGTTCAGCCGTATCGGCGATGCGCCGGAAAGACTTCTGATATCTCGCATCCAGACAACGGGGAACTGGCGAGACTGGCGTCTGTCGGATCCCTTGGACCTGTTGCGAGCCGAGACGCCTTGGGAGGGTGCCGGAGAGCCGGTCTCGCCATCACGCATGGGGCCGGCTGAC
Organism: Boseongicola sp. SB0662_bin_57; assembly: GCA_009839535.1. GTDB lineage: Bacteria > Pseudomonadota > Alphaproteobacteria > Rhodobacterales > Rhodobacteraceae > JAJEFO01. Next base: position 4,884 of record VXPN01000213.1, read on the forward strand.
GGACGGGTCAACCAGCTGAGGGACCCGTTCGTATTCAGTGAAGACAATCATCTCTGGCTGTTTTATGCGAGCGCTGGGGAATCTGGCCTGGCGCTTGCGCAGCTTCGCTGCACGTGACCGGCAGGACAAGTGAATCCGCCGGTTCTCAATTCCCGGAACCTTCACCTGTACGTTTGTACGTTGCGGGCAACGTCATGGTTGGTGTCGGCTTACACGCCGACACCAACCATGATAATTCTTCCGGCGCAATTTGCGCGCGGGCTGCCATGTGATCAATCTCTGAATGTTTCGGAACGGTGCCGAAGCCGTCTGCAGGTCACGGGCAAAAACGGGTCGGAACGGTGGCAAGGGATTGTGCGGGAAGGGATTGAATGACCGGACGCAACGAAGTGATGCCCTATGTCCAGGGAGTCCTGGCCGAACAGGATGCCTATCGGAAAGCTGATCCGTCCGTGCTTCCCAGGGTTGTCCGGTCAGTCGCCGCTCCAATTGGCCCCCTGACTGACAGGTTGATTCCTGCCAGCGCCGTTGAGGCAGCAATTCGAGGCGCTGACTGGGTTGCTTCGTCTTCGATCCGAACCGCGTCGATTTCCCATGAATTCGCGGATCTGGAGGCCTGCGACGCGGCTGCAGCAGATGTGCGGCGTTGGGCGCTGGGCTATGCGGCTACAGGCGGCGCCGCGGCGGGCGTCTTCGGGGTGGCGGGACTGGCATTTGACATCCCGGCTACCGTTACCCTCGCGCTCAGAACGGCACGGCTCACAGGGCTTTGCTATGGATTCGGCGGCGTTGGGGAACGGGAGCGCGTCCACATTCTCGATGTCCTGCAGCTTGCCGGAGCGAACTCCGTGGAAGAGCGTGACGCGAGCTTGCAACGTCTTGCCGAGTCCCGTACGCAGTTCGGTCGTGACGACTGGCAAAAGATTGCGGCCATGACTGGACGGGCGACTGGTTCGGTCATGGCGATACAAAGGTTGGCGGCAACTCTCGGGGTCAATCTTTCGACGCGCAAGATGGCGCAGGTCGTGCCAATCGTCGGGGCGGTGATCGGGGCAGGCGTGAATGCTGCCTTTCAACGCGACGTTGCGTCGGCAGCGCGGTTTGCGTTCCGGGCGCGCTGGCTGGAAGTGAACGAGGGCATTGTCGAGGGACGGGTGAGCATCCCGGCGCCCGAAGACGCCTGAAGATTCCAGCGTCCGGCATTCAACCGCCTGTGCACCTTGCTCGGCCGCAATGCCGTGAATTCACGCCCAGGCCGTTTGCTGCGCCTTTCGTCCAACATTGACCACGGATGGCGCGGGCTGTAGGGATGGCGCGTCGACGGCAGTTCATGCGGAGGTCGCCTTGGAAGATCTGTTGAGGGAATACCTGCCGATCCTGGTTTTTCTCGTGATCGCGACCGGGCTTGGAATGGTCTTGATTCTCGCGGCCGTTGTCCTGGCGCCGAGTGATGCCGACCCGGAGAAGCTCAG
>VXPN01000006.1 GCA_009839535.1 Boseongicola sp. SB0662_bin_57
ACATGGGCTGGGATCCTGAGATCGTGAACGTCAACGGCGGCGCGATCGCCATCGGCCATCCGATCGGCGCTTCCGGTGCACGGGTCCTGAACACGCTGCTTTTCGAGATGAAGCGCCGGGACGCCAGGAAAGGCCTTGCCACGCTTTGCATCGGCGGCGGGATGGGCGTTGCGCTCTGCGTGGAGCGGCCGTGAGGATGTGACCGAGACCAGGGACGGAATTCGGTCAACGGCTTCGGAATGCCCCGAATTCGAACTTGAAGGCGCCGTCCGGCGCCTTGGCATTGCCAGATCATGTTGGAGGTAGAGATGGCACGAATAGCACTTGTGACCGGCGGGACCCGGGGAATCGGCGAAGCGATTTCGAAAGCCCTGAAGGCGGAAGGGTACGAGGTTGCCGCGACCTATGCCGGAAACGACGAAAAGGCGGCGGCTTTCACGTCCGAGACCGGCATCAAGACGTACAAGTGGAACGTCGCGGATTACGAGGCATCCGCCGCGGGAGTTGCCGGCGTGGAAAGCGAAATCGGACCGATCGACACGGTTGTGGCCAATGCCGGCATCACCCGGGACGCGCCGTTCCACAGAATGACGCCAGAGCAATGGAACGAGGTCATCGCCACCAACCTGACCGGCGTGTTCAACACGGTGCACCCTGTCTGGCCCGGCATGCGGGAGCGGAAGTTCGGCCGCGTGATCGTCATCAGTTCGGTCAACGGGCAGAAGGGGCAGTTCGGGCAGGTGAACTACGCCGCGACCAAGGCGGGCGACCTGGGATTCGTGAAGTCGCTGGCGCAGGAAGGCGCGCGTGCGGGGATCACCGCGAATGCCATCTGCCCCGGCTACATCGCGACCGAGATGGTGATGGCGATAGACGAGAGCATTCGCGACAAGATCATCGCGGGCATTCCCGCCGGACGCCTTGGCGAGCCGGACGAGATCGCGCGTTGCGTGACGTTCCTGGCATCGGAGGGAGCCGGTTTCATCAGCGGCTCGACCGTTTCTGCCAACGGCGCTCAGTTCTTCGTGTAAGGCAGGCTGAAGGCCCGCTGGTCAACGGCATTCGGATTGGGTTCACGGCTGCGTGGGCGATCGCGAGGAGTTCAGCCTGGATGCGCTGCCGGTCCAATGCCCGGCGCGAGCCGGACCGGCGGGTCGGCCGCGTGCGGCACTGGCTCGGCACGCTGCGCAGCCGGCCTGCTCAGGGGCGCGCCGTCCGGCAAGGCGGTTGCGGCCGCCCGGCGGCCGAAGGCCGAAATCGGGACGCTCAACGCATGGGGGCACAGGCTTGCTCGATCTGCCGCCCAAAATGGGCCGTCGGTCAGGCGCCGTCCATGAACAGCCGTTGGCAGGCGGCTTCCGCCCGGACCAGCCCCTCTTCGGTCAGCCAGACTGATTTCGCCTTGCTCGCCGGATCGGAGATGAGGTCGCCGTCGTGAAGCCTGTCCATGGAATCCCAGTTGAGGGACTTCCATGCGCGCGCGCCGCCGAAACGGGAACGCTCGCAGATGTTGAGATAGAGCAATGCCAGAACCGCTTCGTCGATCCTGTCGCCCTTGAGGCCGTCGCTCATTGTCCGAGCACCCCTTTCGTTTCGGATTGCGCGCGCAATCCGCATTTCGTGACGATGGCCGATGATGGACAAGGAGAACGGTTGATCATGCCTTGCCGTCCTCGGCCGGCTTTCCGAGGGGCTGGATGTCGATGGCCTGCGGTGCCGAAGGGCCGGCGGGCGAATTCGGCCATGCACTGCGCTCGGGCACCCACCCACGTCCGGGGAATGTGCTACATGCTCGGGATCGTTCGTTTCCAGCGCGGCGAGCACGAAGACGGCAACGGCCTGATCCGATTTCAGGTGCTCGGCAACACCAAAGGCCTTGAGTTCTCCGGTCAAGGTCATTTCTTCGTTTCAGCGGCAAGCTTTCACGCGACCCAGATGTCGCGTTGCCGCGTGTCCTTTTCCCCGCCACAGGGCGGCGCGGTGCATGGAAACTCACCTTCTCGGCTAACGAGCCAAGAGACAGGCGGGGCTGATCAGCTTCTGCGAGGGCCTGCAGGCTGCTCCGGGTTCCGGAGCGCGTCGTCGTCTATGCCTGGTGACTGAGCCGCTCGATTTCCTCTTTGATCTTCAGCTTTTGCTTCTTGAGCGCAGTGATCTCCAGGTCGTCGAATGCAGGGCTGCGTTGCGCCGTCTCGACTTCGATTGAAAGATCCTGGTGCTTCTTGCGGAGTTCCTGAAGATGCGAACTCAAGTTCATTTGCTTCCCTTTCCTTTCCGATGGTGCCAGTCGAGCACGAAATGCGATTCGTGTCACGCCGTGATGGCCAAAAAATCCCGAATCCAGGGTTGAATCCGGCCCAGGGTCGTGCCCGGTCGGACGCGACCCTGGACAGCGGACCGCACTTGCAGCTGCCGTCGCCAGTGCCATGCATGGCTCGATGGGCGGGCAGCCCGGACTTGAGCAAACGCCTGAATTCCGGTCGACGAAATTCGTGCAATCGCCGCTGGGGCGCCGTTTCCACGGGCTCCCGTTCTCGTTGCGCAGTCATCCATCAAGGGTGAGTGCAGCGGCGTCGCGAAGAATTGCGTTTGCCGCTTCGGTGTAGTCGTCACCGTCCGAAAGGTGACGGTCGCCTTCGTGCAGCATGATCGGCGGAAGCAGGCGAAACGCTCCCTTCGAACCGGTCCGGCCTTGCAGGATGAACAGCTTTGCCGGACGGGAGCGTCTGGGCTGCATTGGAAGGACGCGGACGCTTCCCAGACGTGTGCCCACATCCGCGAGCATGCGCGGCAAGCGTTCGATTCGCTGGATGAACGTCAGGGTGCCGCCCGGCTTCGTCCGGCGCAGCCCTGCGTCGATCCATGTCTCGATTTCCATTTCCCCGCTTCGGCTGGCCTCGCGCTCCGGTTTCGGAGACGCGCTCCCGGCCCTTCGATCGAAGTACGGCGGATTGAACATCACGTGGTCGAAGCGCCGAGAGGTGACGCTCTTGGGCATGCACGCGATGTCGGCCTCGACAATCGTGCCGTTCAAGTGGTTGAGACTGAGGTTTTCGCGGGCCAGGCAGACATGGCCCGGATTGCGTTCAATGCCGGTCACGGCCAGGCCTTGCACCCGCGCCATCAAGCAGAGCAGTGCGGTTCCGGCACCCGTGCCGAGCTCGAGAACCGAGTTGCCAGGAGACGCGGGTACCGATGCTGCCAGAAACACGGGATCGGACCCGGCACGGTAACCTGTCGCGGGCTGGCGAATTCTCAGGCGTCCCCCCAGGAAGGCGTCCGCGACAATTTTACTCATGGCACGACGGGCAGGTCATTGTCCTTCAATATCCTGCTGGCAATGAAGTAATCCTTGTCTTGAACCATCAGGCGACGCGGCAGGACTCCGATCGAGCCTTCCAGTACACTCATGTGGACGTCCATCTGAAAGCAGTCTATATCCTCGCCCTCAAGGAGGGCCGTCGCGAAAGCGATCAACGTGGGGTCGTTCGTGCGCATGAGCTCTCTCATGAAATGAATAAATGGCAGACCCAGTTGTTTGTCGACCCCTCTGACGGGCGCGTGATGAGTCTGGATACCTACGTCTCGGCAAAACCGTACCATCTGCTGGCGGAAGCGCTGCAAGATGACCTTGCGGCAATGGACCGCTTGATCCAGGAGCGGATGCAATCAAGGAACGCTCCGCTCATTCCGGAGATTGCCGCGCATCTCGTGGAAGCGGGCGGCAAGCGCGTGCGCCCGATGCTGACCCTCGCGGTCGCACGGCTCTTCGGTTATCGGGGCGAGGACCATCACCGGCTGGCCGCGACGGTGGAGTTCATTCACACGGCAACCCTTCTTCACGACGATGTCGTGGACGAAAGCCGGCAGCGGCGCGGGCGCCCGTCTGCAAACCTTCTTTGGGACAACAAGTCGTCGGTTCTGGTCGGCGACTACCTGTTCGCGAGGTCGTTCCAGCTGATGGTCGAGACCGGTTCCCTGCCGGTGCTTGGCGTCCTTTCCCAGGCTGCCGCAATTCTTGCCGAGAGCGAGGTCCTTCAGCTGTCGGCGGCGGCCAGCCTGAAGACCTCGGAAGAGATGCATCTGAGCATCCTTCGCGGGAAGACGGCAGCGCTCTTTGCCGCCGCCGCGGAAGTCGGCGGCATTGTTGCAGGCGCGAGCGAACGACAGGTGGAAGCGCTTCGGGAGTTCGGGGACGCATTTGGCATCGCGTTCCAGATCGCCGATGACCTGCTTGACTACTTTGGCGATGCGGATGCCACCGGAAAGGAACCGGGCAACGACTTTCGCGAGCGGAAGCTGACCCTGCCGGTGATCAAGGCGGTCGCAAATGCGAGTGCCGAGGAGCGCGCCTTCTGGCAGCGGACGATCGAGAGGGGCGAACAGAAGGACGGCGACCTGGAACGGGCACTGGAACTGATCGACCGGCACGGCGCGGCGGCCGCGGCGCGGGAGCAGGCGCTTGAATGGTCGGCAAGGGCGAAGGGAGCCCTGGAGCTCCTGCCTGACCACGAGTTGCGCGACATGCTGCATGACCTCACGGAATACGTCGTCGTGCGCCTCGTCTGAACGGGCCCCGGGGCTTCAACCTGGACAGACGCGTGGCAAGGCCAGTTCGGATTGATCGCCGAGCTGTCCGGACGCGAGCCACCAATCGGGATGGAGTTCCGCAATCCTGGCTTCCGCCTCGCGTGCAAGCCGATCGTCATCAAAGAGCCCGAAACATGTCGCGCCCGATCCTGACACGCGGGCCAGTCCGCATCCCGGGCTCGTACGCAGCAGTTCGAGCACGTCGGCAATCACCGGCGCCTCTTTCAGGGCGACCGGTTCCAGGTCGTTGCGTTGTGCCGACAGCCATTCAATGACGCCCGGCACGTCCCGGGCCGACGGCAGGCTGCCGGACATCAGCGGATTGTCCCTTCTTGCCATTCCGGCAAAGACCTTGGCAGTCGATACGGGGGTTCGCGGGTTGACCAGCAAGGCCGGAATCGGCGACAGGTCGACGAACGTGATCTCCTCGCCGATTCCGCCCACGCGGCAGGGTCTGCACGCAAGACACATTGGAACGTCTGCGCCAAGCGCGAGAGCGGTCCGAGCAATGGCAGGCAGGTCTTCGCGGTGCGCCGCAAGCCCCCTGAGCACTGCAGCCGCATCAGCGGATCCGCCGCCGACACCCGCCGCAACCGGCAGGCGCTTTTCCAGCAGCACGGATGAACCGGCGCTGTCTTGCACGAGAGCCGCCGCCCTCAACGCCAGGTTCTTCATCCCGGATGGAACCATTGCCGATTCCGCTCCCGTTACAGCCAGTTCCAGCGAGGGTCCGCTCTTGATGACCAGGCGGTCGTGGACCGGGGCGAACGCAACCAGTGAATCGATCAGATGATAGCCGTCCTTCCGCTGGCCGGTTACGTGGAGGGTCAGGTTGACCTTGGCCGGGGCGGCGACCTCAACCGCCGTCATTCGCCACGTTCAGCGGAGGAGCGCCTTCTTCAGCCAGAACGGCGTCGAGGCCGACTTCAAGCTTGCGGCGGATGCGGTCCGGGTCGACGTCGCCCTGGTCCGTTTCGTCGGTGAAGAACGACAATGCTCGATGCCACTGGAACTCGGCTTCGCGATGACGTCCGACAGCCCAGTACACGTCGCCGAGATGATCATTGACGATCGGATCGATTGGCAAGTGCTCGGCTGCCCTTTCCATGTGCGGGACTGCTTCTTCGTACCGGCCAAGGCGATAGAGGCCCCATCCAAGCGAGTCGATGATGTGTCCGGCATCGGGGCGTTGCTCGACCGCGCGTTCAATCAGCGCAAGCGCCTCCTCGAGGTCTGTCTGCAGTTCCAGCAGCGAATAGCCTAGATAGTTCAGAACCGTCGGCTGGTCCGGCTTGAGTTCGAGCGCCTTTCGGAAGTCCGCCTCTGCCAGGTCCCATTGGCCGGTGCGCTCATGTGCAATGCCCCTGGTGAAGTAGATGATCCAGTGTTGCTCCACCGGTTCGCTGACCATCGAAAGCGCGTTGTTGTAGGGTGCCTTTGCTTCCTCGTACCTCTCAAGCTCGCGGAGCAGGTCGGCAAGCGCCACATGGACCTGCAACAGGTGGCCGTGGCTTTCGGTCAGTTGCTGCAGCACCTCGATGGCCGCACCTTCTTGCCCTGACTGGCGGAGCGCTTCGGCCCGCCCCAGCTCGGCGGCGTGGAATTCCGGGTGGTCTCGCGGAACCTTGTCATAGACCTCGGTGGCGAGATCGTGCTGGTCCAGCTGCTCCAGCAGTTCCGCCGTCAGCAGCAAGGCGTCGATGTGGTCGGGGCGCA
>VXPN01000037.1 GCA_009839535.1 Boseongicola sp. SB0662_bin_57
AGGCAAGGGACATGGCCATCGTCTCGCTCCTGGCCTGCACCGGCCTGCGGCGCTCCGAAGCCGCCGCGCTCGACTGGTCGCAGGTCGATGCGCAGCCGGACGGAAGCGGACGCCTGACGGTCACGCGGTCCAAGACCGACCAGGAGGGGGAAGGCGCGGTCGTTGCGATCACGAGCGTCGCGATGCGCGATCTTGAGCGCTGGGCGGAACTGCAAGGCCGGGACCGTCAGGGATCGGTGTTCGGCCTGTCCGGTCGCCAGGTTTCCAGGCGCGTCGCCGCCGTGGCGAAGGCTGCCGGGCTTGGCGAGGGGTTTTCCGGGCATTCCGGGCGTGTCGGCATGGCGGTCACGATGCTGCGCAACCAGGCTCCGAGCGCCACTATCATGCGGCAGGGGCGCTGGAACTCGGAGCGGATGATCGGCAGGTATGGCCGCAACGAGACCGCTGGCGAGGCGTTGCGGTACTTATAGCGCCACCCGAAGCTCCTGTGCCGCGCCCTTGGCCTTGGACGAAAGCGCCACGACAGGGCGGCGAACTTCTGGCCGAAAAACAAGTTGACACGTCAGGGATCGAACCTGCAAGTTCCCGCTGCCAACCATCTCTTGAGTCCGGCCAATCCTGGGCCGGGCTACCCGCTGAATAAGCCATGTACCGGTGACGGGGTTGCTCCCGAAGCCTCGGCGAATAGGCGGGGACCTTTCTTGACTCAAGAGATGTTGGCAACGGCCCGGCACCCGCCGGGCGGTCAAGCAACCAACCGGGGGAGAAAGCCCAATGACACGACATGGAACACTTGCCGCAATGATTGCAGCAACCGCGCTTGTGACAGGATGCGGAGGAAGCGACGGCAACGGAGAGAGCATGACCGCTGCCGATCCTGGCTACTTCAACGACAAGAACGACAGCATGGCAACGCGGATCAGCAGCGCCAGAACCCTGGAAGACGCAACAACCTTCACGGCGAAAACCATTGGCACTGACCATACTTTTGGTGAAAGACACGCCTTGGCCGATGCACAGGACCTAACAGTTCAGATGTTCCGGGCATCAGCGGCGCAAAAAACGCCGCCTACTGTAGTAGTCACGCTGGACGGAGGCGAGGCAGTCACGTTCGGGCCGGAACATGCCGGAGACCGTGGCGACGGATATGCACCGGGAACGGGAAACTACCACATCCCGAACGAGGACGGTCGCGGCGGCGTATTCGCCGGAGATCAGAGAAAGTGGCTGTGGATGTGGGATGGCTATCCATTGGACCATGCAAACAACTTCGATTGGGGCGATTGGCTCGACGGCGAATTTGATCCAAGGCCCCGCAAGTATCACATTGCCTTGGGATACTATCAAAATGGTTATCCGACAGACCTGCGCCGCGTGGCCGTCATTGGACTGGAAACCGCACCGAGCGACATGCCGACCCACAATGTGCGAGCACTCTACGAAGGGCGGGTTCAGCTTGCAACATATCCGACCAACGGTGGCGACAGGACCGGCGACTACGACGCCGAAATCGACCTCGTAGCCGACTTTTCGCGCAACAGCATTCATGGCACAATGTACGACTGGGAAAACGATGGCGAAGACCTTCCCGGATTGATCTACAGCGTTGCTCCGGCGTCCATCACGGGAAACGGGTACACCACGTGGATGCAACCACATGACGACTGCAAAAGGTGCGCCCCGCTAGACCAGATGACATCGACTGTCGCCGGGAAATTCTATGGCCCGTATGCGGCGGAAACCGGCGGCACAATAACCGTTGCCTTTGATGGCGAAGACGGCCCGGAAATCGGAACGGGGGTCTTCTACACTGACCGGGACTGAACTTCCGAACACAACACGGAATGCGGACATTCAAGGGGCGGCAATGGCCGCTGCAAGCATGACATGCATCAACAGGCCGGGCGGCACGTGTTCACCCGCCCAACATCCAGCCGACTGCCGCGATCACTGCGGCGGCGGTGGCGGAATTCAGGGCTAGGCCGACAACTACGATGCGCACGGTCAGGCGGGTTTCCAGCGAGGCCATGTCGCTGCGCAGGCCCGCCATGTCGTTCCGCAGTTCGCTGCGCAGGTCCGCCATGTCGCTGCGCAGTTCGCCACGAAGTTCCGACAGGTCGGCCTTGGTCGCCACCCCGCCGGTCACGCCGTCCTTGATCGCGGTGGTGATCGCGGCGGCCTGGCGTTCCTCTATGCCGCTCTCGCGGAGGAGCCGGGCCGTGGCCAGGGTGTCGAATGCAGCGTCTGCCATGCCGCAATCCTTACCGGATATTGCCCCGTTCGTCAAAGACTGACTTGCGCAAGCCGTGGCACCAGGTCGTCACCCTGCGCCCGGAGGAATACGCGGTTGCGCTTACTTAAGATGGCGGGTGACTTTCTGACATAACGCCTGCCGCTATTTCAGAAACTTTCCGAAGGTTCAGGAAAAGGACGGCGCTTCGTGCAACACCACCCCTTTCCCTTCCCGCATCATGTCATGAACTAGGCTGCCATACCCGCAGGCATGGCCATGGGCGACAACGACCACACAGATCGCTTGCTTCGCTACTTGATGGGACATTGAAGCAGGAGGCCAAAGCCCCCTTTTGACTTAAAGACGAAGGTGCGCAGACCCCTTCAAAATTTACGGCGTCGGATACATTAGTCGGGTTGCAAGGCAAGCGAGCATTGTGTGTGTGATCCTGTCGGCGCTGCCCACAGGGGCAGAGTATCCCTTGCCATCACTTGATCCGAACACAGAGTAGATTTGACCAAGGAATAGCGGAACACAGATTGATTCCCAAAAGCCCGTACCCGTAGTAGAACCCTCCTGCACCTCGCCCGTAAAAGAACCCCTCTCCTCCACTGTGCTCGTAGTAGAACTCGCGTGCACCGGACAGGAGCCGGAGTATAAGCAGTCCTTGAGTTTTTCGACCTGATCCGGGCTGGCGTAGGGGTGGGAAAGGCCATTATATTCAGAAAGCTCACGATATTTCTCATGCAGATCATCTTCCTGCTCAAATTGCTTCTCGTACCACTCGACAAATGCTTTGAATTTGTCGGCATTCATGTCAGACATGAATGAGGATGGGGAATCTTGGGTCATTGCCTCCCACGCTTCCCTAAATGCTTCGTGTTCCTTCTCTGCTTTCTCTGCTGTACTCTCACCCGACTTCTCAAGTTCGACAGCGGGGCCGAAAACGAAATTCCAAAATCCCAGAATTGCTTTCAGATCGGCGTCGTCAAGGTCCGCCCAGGGTGAACGCAATTGATCGGCATCTGGCCGTTGCATCGCATTTGTCGTCGCTGCGGCTGCATGGCACACGACATCGCTGTCTGCATCGCACCGGACGATCCACGCTGCGACTGCCTTGCAGACTTCGCCGCCTGCATTGCAAAGCGATATCGATACCAGTTTTTCATTGCCAAAGGCGGGGGGTGCGAAGGTGAATGCAGCGATGAAAGTGGCTGCCAGGGTCGTCTTGGTCATTGGGTTCCTCCGTAATCGCGTTGATTTCCGTACAACGCTTTGCTTCATCAGTCAGAGAGAGTTTGCATGATTCTGACTCTGCCGAAAGTCGCGTCCTCAAGCCTGTAGATGATTTCGTCGTCTGTTTCCGAGACGGGCAAAAATAGCACTTCACCCTGCTTTTCCGCAGCAATTCCGAAAACGGTGTCACGCCGGTTCATGCCGTATTGCCTGAGGATTCTTCGGGCATTTTCAAGCCTCGCGACAACTTCTTCATCCTCACCAGCCCAAGCCGATATCCAACGTGGCGGGCAACTTGGCAGGTCTGGAGGACACATCGTGGCATTGCCCGCCGCGAGTCCATCAAACGGGCAGCATCCAACGGGGAAGTTGGGGAATGCTGTGGTTTCGCCTGTGTCCAGGTTCTGACATTGCATCGGGGCGGTATTCAATTCCTGTGCGTTGGCGACCGTTGCAAAGATTGTCGCGATGATAGCATTGGCGGTGAGTGCTTTTTTCATTTCAGGCCTCGGTTTAGCAGTATTGAGGAAAGAGATTGCACAACGGGTCCGGGCGCTGGGTATGGCAAAGACTAGGATAGTGGTCGCACAGCGCGTCCAATGTTTGGAACTGGACCTGGCATGTTCGCTCGGTTGAGAAGCCCTCGTAACTAATGCCTTTCCGGTAGATTGGGCGTAGTCGGCAGAATTGGCCAATTAAGCAATCTTCGTCTTGCTGGCATTCCATCTCTATCTCGGCTACCATACAGGAGAGGCTGGTGCAAGATAGAGGGAAGCCCTGATCCTGAGGATTTGCTGCGGTTGTGAGAGCAACGAGGGCAACGAGAATGGCAATTGTTCGTAGTGTTCGCATTGGATTTGCCTCCTCATTCTTGCTTGCCGACGCCGAACCAGCCGATGCCTGCGTAGCTTTGGCCGTTCGGCTCAGTGGCCTCAGCCGTGGCATTGAGAACGCTAATCGTGCCGACCACGGCATTCGCGTCAGGCCCCCAGAACGAGGCATCATAGCTGGCTGTGACTGCGTTGTCCGGGTCGTCGCTTGAAAAGGCAAAGTCGCCAGAAAATCCATCGGCGGTGAACGACGTTGCAGGTATGGTCAAAGTGCCGTCGTAACTGACATTGGCGTCTTCGTCCCGAAAGCCGGTGATGTTGCCGGAAATCGTGGAGTCGGCGAAATTCGCGGTCAACGTGATCCCCTCACGTGACCGGAGTCTTACGCGGTCGTCCGAGTTCCAGTCGAAGTCGTCAAATGACTTTGTGAGCAGTTCCATCGCCGCGAACCCTCCCTGATAGGTGGCAGTCATGCCGTTCATGCGGCTGAAGTCCAACGTCGGGTTGCCGATCACGACAAAAGTCCGCAGTTCTGGATTCGTGCCGTGTTCATGGAACTCGGCGTCCCTTGCCGCCTTGAAGACCGCGAAGTGTTCACCACGGCTGTGTCCGGCATCCAACTCCTCATGGCTTGTGCTCCAGAATGAGACGCTCATATCGTGCTCGTCCGGGTCGTCATCGTGCTCCTGGATGTAATTTGCGTCCAAGCCCCACGATGTGCGTTGGTCTCGCGTGAAAGTGTGTTCCAGGCCGTCCAGCATCACGACGTATTCGCCGTCTTTGGTGCGCCTCATGCTGAATTCGACGGGATCAATGACGTTGCTTGTCCCCTCAGGAAAGTCCAGTCGCATTGCCGCGACGTTGCGGGCGGTCAGGGTCTCCCCGTCGTAAAGGAGCGCACCCGCATCCCAAGCCGCTTCCCCCACAGACCATCCAGTCAAGTTGTCCGGGTTTTCACCATCCGACCATCGATAGACGCCGTTCAACTCGTATACGGTGCGGCATCCGATTTCGTCGTCTGAACCCCTCTGGCATTGCTGTCCGTTCGCAAACCACCAGTCCAGATTTGATTCCCAGCCGCCTTCGCTTTCAAAGCGTCCCTTTGCGCTCCGGGAGTGTACGGTTCCGTCCGGCCTGAAGGTCCATAGCCATCCCTGCCCGTCCGGTGTCGCCCCGGAGTTGACGCCGCCCACATTGCGCAACCTCTTGCCGACAATCTCTGATCTGAAGTCGCTTTCGGTCAGCTTCCGCGCTCCAAGCGCCTCCAGGTCGGCGACGGTGCTTGTTCGATAGATGGTGTCGCTGTCCGGCAAGTCCGGCGTCTGCATCGTAGGCTGGCCGGTTTCGTCCTTGCTGGTTCCGCCGCCATTTCCACCGCCGCCGCATCCTGCGAGCATTGCGGATGTCGCCAAGACCGTAGCAAGAATTTTCCATTGTGTCATTTGATCCCCCGTTGGTTGCCGAACCGCCCGGCGGGTGCCGGGCCGTTGCAACAATCCTACACAGAGAATGCCCCGCGTATTCGCCAAGGCGACGGGGAGCTACCCCTTGCCGGGTCATGGCTTATTCGGCGGGCGACCCGGCATAGCGGATCGTGTAGGAATGTTGCGGGAGCGAGTTTGATATGAAGCCGATCAAAGAGTCAACGGTGAAGGAATGACCCCGGAATGAGTGCAGCTAAACCCGCCACCATGCGAATGGCAGTCGCTGCGGAAGCCCATTTTCTGCACATTCTTCACTGCCTGCATCCCCTCCAGCAGAGTGCAGCTTCACATTGCAGGGTCACAGACATGCAAACGCAGGTTCACAAAGTACCCGGAGAGGCGAATGGCAGGACTTGTTCCACCGACCCCACCCTCCGTTTACGCTTTTTTTCCTGGGAGCAGCGTCGGCGGCCAGAAGCACGAAGCGTAGTCGGAAAGTACCGCGACAGGCGAGAGCCGGACTTGTTCCACCGCCCCCGCCCCCCGTTTACGCTTTTTTTCCCAGAGAGG
>VXPN01000241.1 GCA_009839535.1 Boseongicola sp. SB0662_bin_57
TGAACTTGAATGGCCGTGCTATCAACTCCGACAATGATCGACAACCAGCGCCAGCGCGAAAGCGCGAACGACATCTCGGCTGAACCGACCAGTCATCCCGATCTCACGCGCCGCTCTGAACGGCTTATGTCATTCAGAAGCTGGCACCCCTTGCAGATGGGCCGATCTTGATTTCCGGGGTGGAGCACATTCGCAAGCATGAGTGCGATCGCATTGGCACGATGGCAACTGCCCTGCGCCGCACCGGGATCGATGTCACCGAAAGGCCGGACGGATCGACAACCCGGCCGGGCGGGCCGCGCTTCGCGAACCTGGGAACTCACGACGACCATCGCATGGCCGTGGCGCTGTCCGTGCCGGGCCTGGCCGGCAGCGGCGTTCGACTCGATCACGCCGACCGCGTTGGCAAGACCTGCCCAAAGTTCCTCGACCCTATCGGAAGCGTCGGAGCGGTCGTCGCCCGCACTCCCACGCAGCAGCGACCTGCCGTCCGGCGGCCGCGGCCAGTGTTGCAGCCGCAGCAACCAGGGCCGGAAGGGCAATTCGCGAATCGCCGTGCGGCGGGATCCGGAGACTCAGCCGCAATTCCGAACCGCCCTCGAAACAGGGCCGTCAGCCAAAATGAACGAACGCGCATGCCGAACATGCAAGGCCACGCACGGAATGCCGGAGACATGCAGGGGCCCTGTCTCTGCCGCCCGCTGCATGCGGCACGGTCAATGCTGCAGCCACACATTCCGGCATGGAGGCAAAAGGGCCGCCCATTGCCGGAATCCGTCACTTCCGAGGCACTGGCACGGGCTTCCGGCACCGCTTCCTGCTCCGGCCAGCGAGGCCCGAGCGTCGCTTCCCTGTCATGCGCCCAGAGAAGACAAGGCTGCCATCAAGGCATTCGCCGCTGATCCATCGCAGCGACCTCTGCTTCCCAGTCGCATGCAGACGCTCCGCGTTCCAACGCCGCCTCCATCAACTCCGCCTGGCTCCTCGGTATGAGACCCCCTACAGGCGGGTCGCGATCCAGGTTCGTCGGGAACGAGTAGCCCTCGGCTGAGGCGGCAATGGCGTTTTGGACTTCCCTCCACGTCAGCGATCCGGACGCGCGGGCCTCTGCCATCACGGGATAGAGCGCCACGGACATTGCCGAGCGGTTCACGGCTTCGATCGACCGCCCGAACGCGGACCCGATCTGCAGGAGGTTCGCCATCCGTCGAATGTCCCGTGACCGGTTCGCGCCGGCAGCGTGCATGACCGCCGGGTTGAAGAACAGGAGATCGCCCTTCTCAAGCGGCAGTTGCACGTGAGCCTTGGCGAAGAACTCCTGAAACTCCTTTCGCCCGAAGGCCACGTATCCCTCGGTGAAGCGCTGCGAATAGGGCAGGAGCATCGTCGGGCCGCTCTCCACCGGCATGTAGCAATGCGCAATCGCTCCCTGGAGCGTCAGATGGGGAGAAAGCTCGTGCGCCTGAATCGGATAGGTCGCCAGCTGATCAGCATTCATGAAACCCAGATGATAGTCCCGGTGCGCCGTCTGCGCCGCGCCGCCGGGATTCACGCGGTTGATCTGCGCGGTCAGCTGATAGCCCCGCCCCAGCCATGCTCGG
Source organism: Boseongicola sp. SB0662_bin_57 (assembly GCA_009839535.1). Taxonomy (GTDB): domain Bacteria; phylum Pseudomonadota; class Alphaproteobacteria; order Rhodobacterales; family Rhodobacteraceae; genus JAJEFO01. The sequence continues at coordinate 1,602 of VXPN01000241.1, forward strand.
GCCGCAAGCGCGATCGCGTCCGAGGCGTAGTAACGCAGGAAATTCGCCGGGCTGGCCTGGCAGTGCTTTTGCGCCGCGTTCCAGACCCGGTCATTCGCGCCGGGCCTCGCAAAGTGATCCCCGCCGCCTGTGCCGCTGGCCTGTTCGTCATCAATGATCCGCTCAAATATCTCGGTGGCCTCATCCACGATGCCGGTGTCCGCCATGCCGCCTCGGATGACGATTATGCCCGGGCCAGAGTCAAGGGCAGCGTTCCATTCGGACATGATGTCGATGGCCAACGCGGAATCGGCCGCCGCCTCCCGCACGCGCGACCCTTCATAGATCGGCACGTTTCGCTCGACCGTCCCCGCCTTGGGCCAGTCGGCAAGTTCTGTCGCCTCCGACACTTCCGCGCAGAACCTCCCGAATGACCCTGCCCCTTCGTCAAGCCATGCCCGCTCCCGAAGACCTGCCGACATTGTCTCTTCGTCCATGGGCTCATCTCCCTGTGCTCGGTACCAGAATATATGTCGATCGCCAGCGAACAAGGCGTTACGAGGCAGGCGTGACCGGCACTGCCGCGATGCGGCCGGCGCTGCCCTTGCCGACGCAATCACGTTTGCCCATGGAGGTCTTCGCATCCTTCTGCGAGCGTCGAGAGTTCCGGCGTGGGCCGTTTCCAGATCCGGTCACGTCGGAACGGGCACGCCATTGCGCCTTCAAGTCATGAGGAGTCTCAGGCCCTTGGTCACGTCCGTTCTGACGGCCACGCGCAGCGCCGCCTCCTCCCTGTTGCGCAGCGCCGCCAGTATCAGGCGATGGCTGTCCGGCGGCCTTCCCTGCCTCATGCGCCCATACAGCTTGCGCATCGTCGGTCCAAGCTGAAGCCAGACAGTTTCAACCAGGGCCAGCATCGCCGGCGCCTGGGCACGCAGGTAGAGCGTCCGGTGAAACTCCAGGTTCGTACGGATGTAGGCAACGGCATCACCCCGCCTGATCGCCTCTGCAACCGTGCTGTTGATCGCAGCCAGGCGTTCGATCAGCGCCAGGTGCGCACGCGGCAGCGCCCGGACAGCCAGCTCGGTTTCCAGAAGGCCACGGAGGGACGCCAATTCCTCGATCCGGTCGTTGGCAAGTTCAGGAGTCGAGATGCGCCCCGACACGGACATCGTCAGGGCGCCTTCCGCCACAAGGCGGCGTGCCGCCTCGCGCGCAGGCGTCATTGACGTTCCGAATTCCTGTCCGATGCCCCGCAACGTCAGCGCCGACCCCGGCACCACTTCACCATGCATGATCCGAGACCTAAGGGTCCGGTAGACCCGCTCATGGGCGGAAATCGGTGGTTCGCTCGGCCTCGCCTGCATTCCAGATTGTGATCACAATGGAAGTGTCACGTCAATCACCGGGACTGAACCGGTACCGGTGCAGGCCGGCGCCTTCCCGCCTCAACCAGTTGCGAGAGACCTGGTAGTTGGGACAGATTGCACCGACCACGCTCCAAAAGGCGCGCGAGTGGTCCATATGCCTGAGATGCCCGACTTCGTGGGCGGCGACATAGTCGAGCACGTCTGGCGGCGCCAGGATCAGGCGCCACGAAAACATCAGGTTGCCCTCCGCGGAGCATGACCCCCAACGGGAACGCGTGTCCTTGAGCGTCAACCGCCGGAAATCCCGGCCAATCGCGCGGGAATGCCTTTGCGCTGCGGCAGCCAGCCGCTCGCGCGCAAGGTCCTTGAGAAGCGCCATCACTGCATGGGCGGCATTGCCTGCAGGGGCCACGACTGCGCCATCCGCAAACCTCGCGGTCGAGACGGATCCCGACACAACCATGCGCGACTTGCCTTCGACCGGAATCTCCACGCCGACATCTACCAGTATCGGGCAAGGGCGTCCTTCGACGGCACTCGCAATCCACCTGGCCTTCTTCTCAGCAAAGTCCTGGGCAGTGCGCAGGTTCATTCCTGCCGGCATCGTCAGGGTAACCCGACCATCCAGGTTCGACACCCTCAGGCTCAAGCGGCGGGCTCGCGCAGACCTCCGAACATCGATCCGCGTGCCAGGCAGCGATTCCAGTCTCAAGTGCCCCATTGCTTCCTGCCTGTTCGCAGTCCTGCCCGCAGCCTGGCGCCACGATGCCATGACAGGTTTGCCCGAACAATGCGAATTCGTCACGGCATGTCAGCTCGCCACGGATGGGCGCCAGTGCAACCGCCCGCCTTCAGGCCACTTGGGAACATGGCATGCCTGCATCGCGCCAGCCCTTGCTTCGTGCCGTGCCAGCTCGCTGGATCGCTGCCGGGGAACCGGAAGCCCGAAGCCCGGAGGAAAGGTTGCGATTGCGGATCAGCGACCTGCGTTTCCCTGACGGATCTCGATGGCTGCAGACCGGCAGCCTTCCATTGGACATCGACGATTGCCGGAGCTGTCACCTGGCAACGAGTCCGAACTCGCGACGGTCGGCGGATTGCCGGAGGCTCTCCACATTGCCCCGCGAGCTTGATGTGGCGTGAAGCCTTGCGTAGGGAAGCATCCATGCTCAGCCCACGGTTCATCGACCTGTATTGCGAGCGCACTGCGCCAGGGTTCTGGGACGAACCCGTCAATGCCGTCAGCAATGCCGCATTCCTGCTTGCCGCCGCCTACGCATTGCCAGTGGCGTTGGGGCGGGAACGACGTGACCCTCTGGAACTCCTGATCATTGCAATCGGCGGTTCCATCGGCATCGGATCCTTCCTCTTCCACACGTTGGCAAGCCCGGCGGCAGAACTGGCCGACGTGATCCCGATCTGGAGTTTCGTCGCTCTCTACGTGCTCGCGGTCATCTGGAGGACGACCGGGCAGGATGTCATCCGCACCGCCCGGATTGCCGCGATTGCCGCCGTGACAGCCTGCATTGCCATCTGGATTGGCGGTCAAGACGTGACGACCAGCGCGGATCCTGCCCCAATGCGCCTCAACGGGTCGCTCCAATACTTGCCGGCATTGATCGCGCTCACCGTGTTCGCAGGCATTGCGCTCGCACGCCGGCACCCTGCACGATGGCTTGTCACCGGTGCGTCGCTGGTCTTTTGCCTGTCGCTCGCCTTCCGAACCGTCGACCTGCAGGTCTGCGCGGCGACCGGCGGCCTCGGCACGCACTTCCTTTGGCACCTCTTCAACGGGCTCATGGTGGGGCTGTTGCTCCAGGCGCTGGTTGTCCACCTGCCCCCGGTCCGACATCGTTCCCGGCGGTGAACGGCCAAATTTCTGTCGAGGGGCAACGACATCCTGTTTCGTCTTCGCGCGAAACGCCGCGCCTGTCCGAATGCCGCCGCCTGGCGGGGCCGCGCGCGCCAGCATGAACCGCCGACCGCTCGCAAGGCGCTGACGTGCGTTCGGGCGGCGTGCGGGCCCTCACCTGCGACCGTGGCAGGATGACAGGCAGCGACCGAAACGGCGTGCCGTCAGCGCGCAAAGCGAACTGCATTGCGTCGGATCCGTCGATACCGGAGGCAAGTGACAGGCATCGGGCTCCCGCCTCCTGCCGGAATGCGGGGTCGACGGGTTCCGGAACGAAATAGTCCTTGGCAATGCCGCGAATCCCTTTGACAGAACCCGGGCGTTGTGGCACGTCGCGCGAAATTCCTAGGAACAGTCAGGATAGAGGCGGACATGCCCAAGGAAGAATGGGGCACCAAGCGGGTTTGCCCGACCACCGGCAAGAGGTTCTACGACCTCAACATGGATCCGGTCATCAGCCCGTATACCGGCGAGCCGATCGTCATTGACGCGGACAAGGCAAAGCGGATTGCGGCCGAAGAGGGAAAGGAAGCGGCGAACGGCGCCGCCGAATTCGAGGACGAGAACATCGTGCTCGAAGACGACGATGACGATTCGGACGTGAACCTGGAGGACGAGGTTCTCGATGACGATGACGACGACTCCAATGTCTCGCTCGATGAAATCGCGGACGTGCCCAAGGAAGACGACGACTGATGAATTCGCTTGCGTGACGCCACGCATGCCTTTACCCACGTCGATGTGGACGGCACGACGCCGTTCTTGATGGGGCCATAGCTCAGTTGGGAGAGCGCTTGCATGGCATGCAAGAGGTCAGGGGTTCGACTCCCCTTGGCTCCACCACCGTCCCCCTGAAAGCTTGGGACTCAAGCGATCCGCTCCAAGCGGTCCGCCGCAACTTGACCCAAGGCCCGTCGGAATCCGCTCTTCGCAAGCCCGTTTCGTGACCTCATTGCCGATCAAGCCGCTTCGCCTGCGCCAGCACGGCCCTGGCGCGCGCTTCAACGGGCGCGTCGATCATTCTTCCGTCCAGAACGGCCACTGCCTGCCCGCCCTCGCGCGCGCGCTCTGCCGCACTGACAACGCGCCGGGCGGCATCCCGTTCCGCTGGCGTCGGGGCGAAGGCCCGGTTCAAGGCTGCGACCTGGTCCGGGTGAATCGCGAAGCCGCCGGCGGCTCCCAGCGCGCGGGCCATGCCCGCAGCAGCTTCGAAGCGTTGCAGGTCCCGAAAGTCCGCAACCGTGTCAGGCAGGACCAGCGGCGCCCGCCCTGCGGCCCGCGCCGCCTGTATCACCTGAAAGGCCGCGGGCAGCAGCAGTTCGGGCGCGGGAGGAGCCCCCATGTCGGTGGCGTAGTCCTCGACCCCAAATCCCAACCCGACGACCGACGGAGCGGCCTCGGCAACCGCGAGCGCCTCGATCA
>VXPN01000154.1 GCA_009839535.1 Boseongicola sp. SB0662_bin_57
GTTGATAGATTTAAAGCACCTCTTCATATGTTCCAGCCCCACCGACCAACTCCCAAAACTCTTTGCCAATTAAGACCTCATTCTTCAAATCCATATAGTTTATTGAAAAACTGTGGCTGTATGTTGATTTGGCTATCCCCCAAGGATTGTAAGCAGAGGCAAAATAGGCTTCAACCTTTGGATATTGTTTATACGTGATGCCATGAATTTGAAGTAGTCTGCCTGTTGCTTCTAGGCATTGCCCTTTGTTTGGTTTGGGGCTTTTGATCTCAATATACAACTCCGTATTGTCTTCTTTCTTAATGTATAAATCCGCAATACTGGTTCGTTCTACCTGTTCTCCATCTCCCGTCAGGCCCAGAATTTCCTTCACAAATGTGCGATACCGTGAGTGCATTCCACCAGAGCCGATTTCACTCACAATTTCCTCAATACGTTTAATGGCTTTGAGTGATATAAAGCCCTCTACGCGGCGTCCTCTTTCCGCATAGCGATGATTATCAGATGCAATAAGTCGTGCGACCTCTTCAAATGTCGTGCCTAATTTTGTTGAAAACGATCGTTCAAATTCTGTTATCGAAAGCAGTCCGTCTGGCAACAAAGATTCATGAAACGGTTTTAAATTGCCTGATGGTGACTCTTGTCGCGGAGGCCGTAATTCTTTTGGATCAAACCCGCTTTCCAGTTTTTCCTCTACCATCCTTTGGAGAAAACCTTCGAGATATCCCTTGATATGTTGCCTCGTCTTTTCCGCAATCATGTCTTTTTCCAGATCAAGATACTTTCATGAAAGGCATGGTTACGTCTGCCTGTTCGTCGGTTGACGTGCCGTTCAACTCTCCCTATAGATTTGAATCCAACTTTAGCAGGGTCATAGAGATTGTATTTGTCGTGTACCACAATGCACATAATCCCGCCGCGAGTCATGTGGTTGCGAGTGTGCGATAACACCCCATTGATACTCTCTATATACTCTTGCTTGGCTCCGTTTGACACCCCTTTTGTTGCAGAGCCTATTTCTTCCCCCTCGTTGGTTTGCAGTCCAAGCAACTCATAGCTGTATCGATGTTGTTCGTGGTAATCAATGAGTCCAAGATAAGGTGGGGAAGTAAACACCATGTCAATCCCATGCGGCAAACGGATATTCCTGGCATCGCCATGGAGTACGTCAACCGCACCACGCGGTGCAAGTTGATGGAATGCGCGTACTCGCTTCATCGTATCCAATGAATACCGCATCAAGAATCGACGGGCTTCCTGCACGGGCTGACATATCCTGCCGTGTTTATAGCATTCATAGGGGCTTGTTTGTGGTTTTTTCGGAAAATCCAAGTCATAATGAGTGACCAATCTTGCAGAACGGGCCGCGCGAGAAAGGATAACCTTCAACAAATCTCGATAGGTATAGTTCTCGATCAATGCCAAATACCGTAACAGTTCACTTCTTGCTTGCTCTGAGAACCAATTTTGCAAGTACTCATTATTTGTTTCTACCACAGTAGGATAGGCCATTGAGAATCTGAATAGAATGTCCCCAATCTCCTGCTCAAGCAACGGTATCTTGTAGTTGAGTGTTTTGGCACGAGAAATCAATACATTGAATTGGGCAATATCCACTCCAATCGAATGAGTCCCCAACGCTTTGGCTTCGACGAGGGTTGTTCCAGATCCACAAAATGGATCGTACACTAACTGGGGTTGGAATTTGCGTAAGAAAATCTCTGCAAGTTGTGGAATGAATTTGCCCAAATAGGGATGAAGGCGGTGAACGTGTTTTGTCCGAACTCTCTCAGGTAAGTCCTTTTCTCGCCAGTTTAGATTCAATCGATCTATGAGTGTATCTGGGCCAATAACCGAAAAATTAGTGAGGGGAGTACTCGTGGTTTGCTCGGCTATTTTATGAGCAACAATATTATCGTACATAGTCTCGTATGCTCCACATGTATTTCAGGACACCAGGCCCCACTAGGGTAGCTGCTTCCTGTTCAGCCCTTTGGCGATCAATGCCATTTGCTCAATCGTATCGGCTGCCCTGGTATTGTGCCAACCAGAAAACTCATCCACGTACCGTTGTTGTTTGGTGCTGAGGTGATGAAAGGTGCCGTGGTAGCCACGTTTCAGGAGTGCCCAAAAGGATTCAATGCTGTTGGTGTGAGTTTGGCCGTTGATGTATTCCTTGACCGAGTGATTCACGGATTGTAGCACATATCCTGATTTACTCAACCCCCAATATCCGCTATGCTGGTCGCTGCAAACCGTCCCCTTTTGTGGCGTGCGAGTTTTCGCAAACCGTTGAAGGGTCTTGGCACTGAAGGTTTGAATGACTTCGGCCTTCACCTGGTTCGTCTTTCTGGACTTCATCCCCACCATCGGCTGTTTCGCGCCATAGGTGTTCCCATGCACAGGCTTTTTGTCGGCGTGATTATTCTCATCCTTCCCACTAATATACGTCTCGTCCACTTCGACTGGCCCCTGCAGAAGGAGTGGCGCTGGGCCGATTGATCCGACCCGACTCCACTCCTCGCGTGGCCGGTGCCCCGGCCACGATCAAGCACTTCACTTATTCAGATGAGGCTGCTTGAGGTGAACTCCCGACCGTAAGGCGGTCCTGTATCTTGGCGAACGTTTTCTTGCCGATGCCTTTGACCTTTATCAAGTCTTCCACGGTCTTGAATGGCCCATTGGCGGTGCGGTAATCGACGATCCGCTTGGCCAACCCTTTACCGACTCCCGGCAATTGTTGAAGCTCTTTGGCGGTGCCGGCATTCAGGTCCACCTGGCCATCGGCGGCAAACCCCATTCCTGACAGACTGACAATGAGCATCAGCGCCAGGATGCTGATCGTGAAATGCGACCGTTGATGAATGTTTCTCATGGCTGTTCCTCCTTGAAAAAATGGTGAATGGAAAAAGTAGCGTCAAGCATTTCTAGTTTTTAAGTTGAGCAAGGAACGTGCCAGAACGACGAGAAAACGAAAGCTCTTTGATTAATAAGGGTTTTGTGGGCGCTATTCCGGAAAGTCAGTACGGCGTGGTCATGAGAAACGGAAAGGACCGTCTACTGAGGGATGCGGTGCCGTATCTTCAGGTGTCAGGCGAGCGAAGTTTTTTAGGTGTGGCAGGCAAGCCTGATGCGGGAGACGATGCCGTGGCTGTCAGGGATTAATGGTGAAGCCGTACACGTCCCCGATTTTGGTGCGAAGGTATGAAAGGAACGGTTCGACGCTCAGCGTGCGGCCGGTGATCCGCCGCAGGAGGTCGCCGGACGAATATTGTCGCCCGTACTGGTGGATGTTGCGGTTGAGCCAGTCTTTGAGCGGCAGCAAGTGACCCCGTTGGATGTCGGTTTCCAGTGCGGGGACGTCCTGACGCGCCTGCTCAAAAAACATGGCCGCATAGAGGTTCCCCAGGGTATACGTGGGAAAGTAGCCCACGGCTCCCAGGGACCAATGGACGTCCTGCATCACACCGTCAGCGCCCCGTTCGGGAGCGATTCCCAGATAATCCTGCATCTTTTCCCGCCACAGACCTGGCATGTCCTTGACTTTAACCTGTTTTTCAATCAAGGCCAGTTCTATTTCAAAACGCACCATGATGTGCAGGTTGTACGTGACTTCGTCCGCTTCCACCCTGATCAGCGAAGGTTTCACGCGATTCAAGGCGGCATGGAAGTTATCCATGGACACGGCTCCGAGTTGCGATGGAAAGTATTGTTGAAGCAAGGGGAAGAAATGTGTCCAAAAGGCTTTGGATCGCCCCACGTTGTTTTCCCATAGCCGCGATTGGCTTTCATGAATGCCGAGAGAAAGCGTTTCGCCCAAGGGAGTGCCGTACTGAGCTTGGGCCAGGCCTTGCTCATAGAGGCCATGGCCTCCCTCATGGATACAACTGAACAGGCATGAGGGCAGATCCTGTTCGAAGACGCGCGTCGTCACGCGTACGTCCGTCGGGTGGAAAGACGTGGTAAAGGGGTGAGCGGAGAGATCCAATCGTCCCCGGTTGAAGTCGTACCCCATCCTCTGAAGCACCAGTTCTCCGAACGCGAGTTGCTGCTGTGTATCGTAGGATTGAAACAGGATCCGGTCATCCGGCGGTGAAGCGCATTCCCGGACGCGTGCCAACAGTTCGAGCAATCCGTGACGAAGCGTGGTGAACAGCGGTTGGAGTTGACGTACCGTGGTCCCGGGTTCGTAGGTGTCCAAGAGCGCGTCGTACGGGCAATCGTCGTAGCCCAGGTAGTCGATCTCTTCAAATTTCAAGGTGATGACCGTTTGCAGGTTGGGAAGATATTGCAGGAAGTCATCGCGTCGGCGCGCCTCGACCCATACTTGCTGGGCCAAGGAGCATTCGCGCTCCAGGCGGTTGATGAAATTCGATGGAAGTTTCTTGGCCCGGCTGAAGTCCCGCCAGGTTTCCCTGAGCAGGGCCTTTGAGGCATCATCAAGCCCGTCGGCGTCGGTGTTCGCCAAACCCGTGGCCGGATCGATAAGATGCAACAGGAGGTCTTCGATCTCCGGGGCGACGAACTTGGTGTGAGCTAGGGTCTGGAGCGTGGCCAGTTGCTCGGCACGGGTTTGTCCTCCCCCGGCCGGCATATGGGTTTCCTGATCCCAGGACAACAGGGCCGCGGCGTTCTTGAGGTGTTGAATTTCCAGGAGTTTGGATTTGAGAGCGGTCAGGGTTTGCGTCGGATCGGGCATGGACAGTGCTTCTTGTTATTCAACGGATGTCGGGCGTGACCAGGAAGACTGTACAAAGGGCTGTGTCCGAACGCAAGGTGACGCGCACAAGGGAAAAGGGAACTCCGATACGGCGTTAACCCTTGCCAATGGAAAACGCGAGAAGGGAGAGATCTATGAAAGAGTTGGTGGTGCCTGAAGTTGAAGCCTATGCAGAAGCGCATTCAATGCCGGAATCCGACGTTTGTCGACGGCTTCGGGAGGAAACCTATCGGTCCGTAGAGTTGCCGCAGATGGTGGTCGGTCCGTTGGAAGGGGCATTTTTAAAAATGATGGCGATGTTGGTAAACGCCAAACGCGTGCTGGAAATCGGCACGTTTACAGGGTATAGCGCCCTTTGCTTTGCCGAGGCGCTGCCTGAAGACGGAAGCGTGCTCACCTGTGATATCGATGCCGAAACGACGGAGTTGGCCAAACGGTTTTGGGCTCAAAGCCCGGCCGGTCGCAAGATCGAGGCGCGGCTCGGGCCAGCGATCGAAACGATGCAGACACTTGAAGGTGGGTTCGACGTGATTTTTATCGATGCGGACAAACTCAACTATGTCGATTATTATCAACGAGGATTGGAGTTATTGGCTCCGCAAGGCGTCATGCTTATTGACAATGTACTCTGGAGTGGTGAGGTCCTCAAGCATCCAGCCCCAGATGGCGCGACCGAGGTGCTTCAGGATCTGAATCGGGTCGTGGCCGCGGATCCTCGCGTCACATCGGTGTTGGTGACTCTGAGAGATGGCATCCTGGTTGTCCGATACAGGAACGAAGGTCTGAAACGGGACATATTGGACACATGATGCCTGCTCTGCTCTTCGCCTAAGTACCTGACCCCAAGGGTCTTTCCCTTACCAGATTTTGTGGTGCAGACCGTGAAGCCCCTATGCCTAAAAGATAGGCAACTTGGTCACCATTGCCTTAGGTACTTTGCAATTTTGTACAGAACAAAAAGAATCCACAATGTTGTCCCCATTTTTGGTGGACGAAGCCGGTTGATGTGCAATAGTGAAATAAAAACATGAAGTTATGTTTAATCATGTACGTAATTCACAATGAGTTCCTGTGAACAGGCAGTGGATGACTGACAAGCTCGTACCGTTGTTCAAAACCGAACACAGATGGTGAGATGTCGCACTGACATGCAACAGATTCCCGCTGATAGCCGGCGGGAATCCAGATAAGAATGCTTTAACGAAGGACAGGGAAATGACAATCGTCGGACAGGCTCGGGAGTTCGTAGTCTAACAATTTTCGGAGTTCGAACTCCGCACCCCCTCGAAACCGTTCGGCTTCATGTTCGTCCGGAAAGGGACCATAAACTCGTGGTTCGAAAAAATTGCAGGATACGCGAACGAACCATCGTGTTTTTCCCTCGCGCTGGTGTTGTTCAAAAATTGCGACTTCTCGTTCAATGGTGCCTTGACTTGCCATAACGTGCCTCCTTTTGTGTGGAAACAGCTATGTCTCTCTTCAATCAGAACTGAATGAACCATCGAAACTGAGAGCAGGACGCTGTATTGAAATCCCTTGCGGCAGTAGTGACGGCAACAAAG
>VXPN01000101.1 GCA_009839535.1 Boseongicola sp. SB0662_bin_57
CCCGTGTTCGCCGAAAACTCGTATCGCTTCGCCTGCCCAGGTCTCACGGGATCAGCACCTCGCGCACAGTCGCGGCATCATTGAGACGATCCAATGCCGCATTGAGGTCGTCAAAGCCGATCGTCCGGGACAACAGGCGATCCACAGGCAGCTTCCCGTCGCGGAACAGCGCCAGGAATCGCGGAATGTCGCGCTTGGGCACGCAACTGCCCATGTAGGAGCCTTTCAGCGTACGCTCTTCGGCGGCGATGCAGAGATGCGGCAGGGTGACCCGTGCCTCGGGCCCAGGCATTCCGGCCGTTACCGTGATGCCGCCGCGGCGGGTGACCGCAAAGGCCGTGGCCAGGGCACGAGAGGAGCCCGCCGTCTCGACCGCGACATGGGCGCCTCCGCGCGTGGCCTTGCGGACGTGTTCGACGCAGTCAGTGTCGCTTGCATTGACGGTCAAATGTGCGCCGAGCTGTTTGGCCAGCTCCAGCTTCCCGTCACTGAGATCGATCGCCGTGACATGTCCGGCGCCGGAGGCGATCGCGGCCAGCAACGCGCTGAGCCCCACGCCGCCGAGACCGATCACGGCGACGCTTTCGCCAGGCATCGCGCCGCCCGTGTTGACGACCGATCCGACGCCAGTGATCACGCCGCAGCCAAAAAGCGCAGCGTGTTCGAACGGAATCGACCTGTCGATCTTGACCAGCGCATCCTTAGGGATCACCGCATGCTCCGCAAATCCGGCGATGCCCGAGTGGTGATGTATGGCTTCGCCGTTCTTGTGCAGTCGGGTCGTGCCGTCGCGCAACACTGCCGCCGCATTGGCGCGGGTTGCAGGTTCGCACAGGGCCGGCCTGCCGACATGGCACATTTCGCAATCGCCGCAGCTGGCAACATAGGTCGGCACCACATGGTCGCCGATTTCGAACCCGTCGACGCCATCACCCAGTTCGACGATGACACCTGCAGCCTCGTGACCGATGACAATCGGCATCGGCTTGCCACGTTCGCCGGTGATGGCAACCAGATCGGAATGACACAGACCTACGGCCTTTATCTGGATCAGAACCTCGCCAGCCTTCGGGGGGTCAAGCTCGACTTCCTCGATGCACAACGGCTGGCTGTCGACGAAGGGCCGGGGCAGGCCGGATTGCCTCAGAACAGCGGCCTTGATCTTCATCTATGCCCTCCGAATCGCGGCCAAAGCACCAGCAGGCCGGGTGCCTAGGCAACCGCTTCCTCTAACGCGGTTTCGAGAATATCCAACCCCTCGTGGACCACATCCAACGGGGCCGACAGCGGCACCAGGAGGCGGATCACGTTACGGGCCGGCCCGGCCGATACGAGTATCAGGCCTTTCTTCAGGGCGATGGCCACCACCCGGGCGGTCAGGTCGCCGTCGGCCTCGCAGCTGTCGCGGTCCTTGACCAACTCTATTGCGTTCATGCAGCCCAGCGCCCGGACATCGCCGATGCAATCGAGCGAATTGCGCCGTGCCATCTTGTGCAGCCGCGCATCGATGACCTTGCCCATTTCCAGGCCACGCTGCAGAAGGTTGTCCGTCTCGATGACATCCAGCACTGCAAGTGCGGCCGCACAGGCCAGGGGATTGCCCCCGAAGGTCCCGCCCAGACCGCCGGGAGGCACCGCATCAATTATGTCGGCCTTGCCGACGATGCCGGAAATCGGCAGCCCGCCCCCGATGCTCTTGCCGACGCAAGTCAGATCGACGTCGATGCCAAAGTGCTCCATCGCGAACATCTTGCCGGTCCGGCCCATTCCGGTCTGTATCTCGTCCGCGACAAGAACGATGCCGTGTTCGTCGCAAAGCTCGCGCAGGTAGACCACGAATTCCGCGGTTGCTATGTTATATCCGCCTTCGCCCTGAACGGGTTCGAAAAACACTGCCGCGATCTGGTCGGGCGGGCAGTCGCTGCGAAAAAGAACGTCAAAGGCGCGCTTGGTGTCGTCCAGGCTGGCGCCATGGAATTCGTCGGGAAACGGCAGTCGGTAGATCTCGGACGGGAACGGCCGGAAGCCGACCTTGAACGGGACCATTCGCGCGCTCAGCGCCATGCCCATGTAGGACCGGCCATGATAGCCATTGGCAAAAGCAATCAACGCCGGGCGCCCGGTGTGATAGCGGGCGATCTTGACGGCATTCTCCACCGCCTCGCCGCCGGCCGAGAAAAACAAAGACTTCTTGGCAAAATCGCCGGGCAGCAACGCGTTCATGCGCTCGGCCAGCGCGATGTAGCTTTCGTAGGGCGTCACCTGAAAGCAGGTATGGGTCAGGCGGTCGAGCTGATCCTTGATCGCGTCCACGATCCGTTCGTCGCGGTGACCGACGTTCTGACAGCCGATTCCGCCGCAGAAATCGATGTAGCGCCTGCCCTCGACATCCCAGACCTCGGCGTTTTCGGCCCTGTCTGCGACGAAGGTCGACGAGTAGGCGATCGCCCTTGCAACCGCGCCGTCCCGGCGCGCCTCGAATTCCTGGTTGGTCGTCATGTCCGGCTCACGCTGGATTGCTGGATGGGGTCGGCCTGACCGGGGCAATGCAGTGCCCCGGTCAGAACCTTGGCGTCATGCGGGTCCTAGTTCGGCAGAAGGTCGTTGACCTCTTCCACCAGCTCTTCCTGCAGGGCCTCCATGTCGTCGTAATCGCCGGTCACGATAGATTCCAGCCCGTCATAGATGACCTGGGTGATCGCCAGTCCGTTGTCGCCGGGATAGGCGATCCAGTCGCGCAGCAGCCCCGCCTGACGTACGGCGGTGTGCTTGTTGGGATTCAGTGCATAGAAGTCGACCAGAGTGTCGTTCGCAGCCTTGTTCGGTGGCATGTAGCCGGTAGTCTCCGCCACCATGGCTGCGCCGACACCCGAAGTTGCGAACTTGATGAACTTCCAGGCGGCTTCAATTTCCTCGGGGTCTTCCGAGGTGGACACGAACATTACCGAGTTGCCGCCAGCCGGCAGACCCATGGGTGGCTGACCCATGCCCGGGAATTCGCCGGTCCTGACCTCGAAATCGCCCTTCGAACGTTCGATCGCGCCGACAGCCGAGGTCGACCAGAAATGCATGGCGACCTCGCCAGCGGCAAACGGCTTGCCCGCATCGCCGACCGACAGGTTCAGCATGTTGCACTCGCGGAAGATCTTTCGCATCGTCTCCAATGCGGCCAGCCCGGCCTCGCCATCGAAGTTGACCTTGCCGTCCTTCAGGATCGGCTCGCCCTGGCTCCACATCAGCGCCTGGAAGAACCAGTTGCCCGTGATGTTCCAGCCCCAGAAGATCGGGTTCTTGAACCCGGCTTCGTGCAGCTTCTTGCAATTGGCGATGACCTCGTCCCAGGTTGTGGGCAACTCGGTGATGCCAGCCTTGCCCAGCGCATCCATGTTGTAGTAGCCGACCGGAAGCGACACCGCAAACGGCAGCCCGTAGACCTCGCCGTCGAATGTGCCGAGATCCAGCATCGCCTTGTGGTAGCCGTCCTTGGCGAAGTCGGCTTCATTCGCGATGAATGGCTCCATTGACTTGGCGATGCCCTTCGCCACCATCAACGCCTGCCTGTTCAGACCCTGCAACGTGACATCGGGCAGGTCGCCGGCAACGGCCTCGCGCAGGATAGTGTTGGTCGCGTCTTCGTAGTTTTCGTAAGTCGCGCGGAATTTCACCTCGATGTCCGGGTGCGCCTTGTTGAATTCGGGCATCATCCGCTCGAACGTCACGTCAAACAGGGCCGAGTAGGGATAGCCAACTTCGATCTCGACCGCGTTCGCAGAGGTTCCAGCGGCAGCAACCCCGGCCGCCGCGATCGCCGCAAAGGTATGTTTCAGTTTCATTTTCTTCTCCTATCGGTTTCGGAACCCAGCGAATTCGACTTTGGGCCGGGTTCCTTTGCATCCGGCATTTGTCCGTCGGCGCCGGAATCTCCGTGATCGGCTCTATTTCATGCCGGTCATCGTGATGCCTTCGATGAACCGCCGCTGCGCCAGCAGGAATATGATGACCAGCGGCAGGACGATGACTGTGGTCGCAGCCATCATTGGGCCGTATTCGTTGCCGTCGAGGTCGGACTTGAACATCCGCAGGCCCAGGGGCGGGGTCATCAGGTCGCGGTTTCCGGTAATGACGACGCGCGGCCAGTAATAGTCGTTCCAGTGAGCAACGACCGAGAATATGCCAAAGGCCAGAAGCGCGGGGATCGCGGTGGGCAGCATGACGCGCCAGACGATGGCAAATTCGCTCATCCCGTCCATGCGGGCGGCGTCGATCAGGTCGTCAGGCACCGTCATGAAGAACTGGCGCATGAGGAAGATCCCGAAGACCGAGATCGTCCAAGGTATGATCAGCGCGGCATAGGTGTTGGTCAGCCCCACCTTGGCCAACATGATGTACAAGGGCAGCGCGATGGCGTGAACCGGAATCAGCAGACAGAAAATCACCAGGCCGAACACGACATCCCTTCCCCAGAACTTCAGTTTTGAAAGGGCGTAGGCGCACGGCAGCGCGACCAGAACCTGAATGACGAAAATCGAAACCGTCACAAAGACCCCGTTCAGCATGTATCGCACCAGCGGCGCTTCGCTGAAGGCGGCCGTGTAATTGTAGACGATGGGCCGCATGTCGCACTCTTCGGCCGGCTTGCCGGCCTTGATGCACCGGCGGTCTGTCATGATTTCCTGACTGCCGACAAACCCGCCGGTGTTGGATTCGATCTCGGCCGGGGACTTCAGTGAATAGGACAGCATCAGATAGAACGGCAGCAACACGACAATCGCGCCAGCCAGCAGCACGCTGTGCTTAAGGAACTCTCCCAGCCAGTTGGTTCGCACCATCATGCGTAATGCACTCTTCTGTTGACGAAATAGACCTGGATCAGGGTCAGGATCAGGACGAAGCCCAGAAAGACGATGGTGATGGCCGAACCGATGCCAAGCAGGTTCTGTTTCACGCCTTTTTCGAACATCGCGTAGACCATCACATAGGTGGACTTCGCCGGGCCGCCACGGGTCAGTGCCTCGACCGTGTCAAAGACCTGGAACGAGCGGATCGACGAAATCGTGACGACAAAGACGTTGGTGGGCCCAAGCATCGGCCAGGTCACCAGACGGAAGCGTTCCCAAGCGCTGTCGGCCCCATCCATATGGGCGGCCTGGTAAAGTTCTCTGGGCACCGATGTCAGCCCCGCCAGATAGAGCACCATGTTGAACCCGAAGCCCTGCCATATTCCGATGAAGGCGATCGTGCCCAGTGCATAGCGCTTGTCGCCCAGCCACAGCGGGAAGTCCTCGGCGCAGGCGTGGCCGTACCAGCTCTGCAACGGATCGCCGCCCAGCCAGGATCCTGACAGCAGCGCGTGCAGCCAGCCGACATCGCAGCCCGTGCGCAGGATGTCATTCACGACGCCGACGATCGGATGCAGGGCGAATTCCCACACGATCGCCATCGCAAGCAAGGTCGCCATGACAGGCAGAAAGAAGACGGCCTTGTAGAGCTCGCCGCCGATGCGAAGGCTTGAAATCAGCAACGCAGCGCCCAGGCCAAGCGCCACTGATATCGGCACGACCAGCAAAACATAGGTCAGTGATGCCGTGAACATTTTCTTGTAGGTCGAACGGCTTACGAGCCTGTCATAGTTTTCGACACCGATCCAGTTGAAGCTCGGATTCCCCAGATTGTAGTCGGTGAATGACAAGAACGCGGCGACGAAAACCGGAAAGATCAGCAGCCCCATCATCAGTATGATGGCCGGCCCGATGAACCAGAGATGAACCCGCGAGCGCCCCATCAGCTTGTCACTCGCATCAGCTGCGGTTCTGCCAGTGCCACCCGTTTGCCGTCGGCGCCGAACACGCGCGCCTTGCCGGCTTCACCAGTGAACCAGACGTCTTCACCGACATCCGCAAAATCGGCCTCGTGGGGCTTGGCCCGAATCACGGCCTTGCCCTCAATGCCCTCGACTGCCAGGTGCAGGAAGACATCCGAGCCCAGGTTTTCCTTGTAGGTCAGACGTCCCGAGAAGCAGGCGCCGGTGTCCTTGGGCTGAATGTGCAGATTTTCGGGGCGGAACCCGACCGACAAGGGCCCTTCGGAGGGTTCCTCCAGCGCTTCCTCCACGGCCACACCCAAGGCGGTGATCCGCCCGGCGCTGTCGCCTTGCCCGGGCAGGATGTTCATTTTTGGGCTTCCGATGAATTCGGCCACGCGGATGTCTCGCGGGTCCTCATAGACTTCGT
>VXPN01000246.1 GCA_009839535.1 Boseongicola sp. SB0662_bin_57
CGCAGGGACCGGTTTCGCTGGCGGTCAGGCCCGAGAAGATCCGCATGACCGCAGAGAAGCCAGATTCCCGCCTCCTCGTTCGGGGCCGCATTGTTGACTGGGCATATTACGGCGATACGTCGCACATCCGTGTTCAGCCAGCCAGCGGCCCGCCCATGTCGGTGACGGTCCAGAACGATACCCGATCCACCATCGAGAACGGAGATGTGGGCGATCAGGTCTGGCTCAGCTGGCGGGCCGAGGACACCTTGGTCCTTGACCGCTGACCGACCGTAATGCTCCGCAACGTCAGACCGGTGTCCAGCCTTCCCTGACAAGGCCGTCGTGAACACGCTCTATCGCCTGTCCCAGGCGATCGACGGCAAAGTCAATCTCGGACTTGGTGACGATCAGCGGCGGCGACATCACGTTCAGCCGTCCGATGGGGCGCACGAGCACGCCGAGGGATTCCGCTGCGTCGGAAATGCGCTTGCCGATGTCGACCTCTTCCGGCAGCGCTTCCTTTGTGGTCCGGTCAAGGACGTTTTCCAGGCAGCGCATCAAGCCGATTCCACGGACGTTGCCGACCAGTTTCATCCCTTCCAGGTCGCGAAGCCGTTCGCCGAAATAGTCTCCGACGTCCCTGGCATGTTCGAGAATGTTCTCGCGCTCCATGATTTCAATGTTCTTCAGTGCCGCCACGCAGCAGACCGGGTGCCCGGCATAGGTGAAGCCACTGGTATAGACGCGCGATGGATCACCAGATGAAATGGTCTCGTGAACGCGATCCGAATAAATCGTCGCGCCGATCGGCAAATAGCCCGACGAGAGCCCCTTTGCCGAGCAGATTATGTCTGGAACGATTCCGAACACGTCCTCGGACGCGAACCAGTGCCCCAGGCGACCGAATGCAGTGACCACCTCGTCGGACACATAAAGGATGTCGTGGCGCCTGCAGACCTCGCGCATGCGCTTGAGATAGTCGCCGGGCGGCACCAGCACGCCTCCGGCCCCCATGACCGGCTCGGCAAAGAACGCCCCCACCCTTTCCGGGCCTATCTCAGCGATCCTGTCTTCGAATTCCTTGACCAGAAAATCGCAGAACTCCGCTTCTCCCATACCGTCAGGAGCCCGGTACAAGTCCGGTTCCGACACGTGATGGATGGTGTCCTCGATGTACCGGAACCCGTGCCGCCGGTCCGCCTCCTTGTAGCCGATCGATATCGTGGCATAGGTTGATCCGTGATAGGCTTGCCGACGCGCGATGACATGGACCTTTTGCGGCCTGCCCGCGCATTGCTGGTAGAAGTGCACCAGGCGCAATGCACTGTCGACCGCGGTTGAGCCGCCGGTGGAGAAATGCACGCGATTGAGGTCGCCAGGCGCCAGTTCAGCCAGCTTGGCGGCCAGTCGGGCGGCCGGCTCGTTGGACATGTCGGTGAATGTCGAACTGTAGGACAGCTTCGTGACCTGTTCCGCAATCGCGTCCGCCATTTCCTGTCGACCAAGGCCAATGTTGTTGCACCAGAGGCCGCCGATCATGTCGAGATAGGTTTGACCGTTGGAGTCGGTCATCTCGGAACCCGATCCCGCGGACATGATCAGCGATCCCGAATCCTCATAGCTTTCGAAGTGTGTGAACGGATGCAGGAAATGCCTGCGATCAAGTTCCCACACTTGATGCGCTGCATCGTTTCTCAGCTCCAGCGAGTTCATGCTCCCTCCTTGCGTGCCAGACAGCCCTGATCACCTGTGGTTAGTGAATCGCTCCCGCGCATGCAAACCTGTACTTGGCGACGAAACTCTCAGCGGATGGCCTGCTCCTGCCGGATGGCGTCCTTGTCGTCATCCGGCCCGCCCTGGCGTGGCCGGTCCGCGCATGCCGGACCCGGTGCAAAGAACGCGATCATGAGCCTGCAAAGCAGGCCTCAACTGTCCGGCACGACGTCTGCAAGCCTCAGTCTCTGGATCTTGCCTGACGGTCCCTTCGGCAATTCATCAAGGAAGTGGATGGCATCGGGAGCCTTGAAGTCCCCAAGCCTCTGCCGACAAAGCGTCAGCAGTTCTGAAGCGTCCAGCGGCGAACCGGAGCGAACGCGCACAGCCGCCTCGACCGTTTCCCCGTACCTGGCGCACTTGCGGGCAAAGGCCGCTGCCTCGACCACGTCGGGGTGGCCATAAAGCGCTTCGTCGACCTCCCGCGGCGCGATGTTCTCGCCACCCTTGATGATCAGTTCCTTCAGGCGGCCGGTGACGAAGACATAACCTTGCTCGTCCATGTGTGCCAAGTCTCCGGTTCGCAGCCAGCCGCTGCGGAGGATCTCGCCTGTGGCCTTCGGGTTCTTCAGGTACTCCAGCATGACGTTCGGGCCGCGCACGACAATTTCTCCGGCCGTGCCGCGCGGGACGGTTGCACCCTCGCCATCCTGGATCTCGACTTCGCAGCCAAAGGCGATGCCAGGCGATCCGATCTTGCGGGGCGCGGGCGGCAACGGATTCGACAGTATCTGCGCGGCGGTTTCGGTCAGGCCCATCGTCTCAATGATCGGAACGGAAAAGCGCGCCTCGAATGCCGACTGCGTTTCCATCGCCAGCGCCGACGAAGCCGAACGGCCGAACCGCAATCGACCACGGCATTCGGCATCGGGCCCGGCATCCCCGTGCAGCAGGTGCGATATGATCGTCGGCACGACCGAGAACCAGGTGACCCGGCTTTCCGATGCCTGCTGCCAGAACTGCGAGGCCGAGAACCGCGACGTCATTGCCAACGATCCTCCTGACACAAGGCTGCCCATCACCGTCACGCAAAGCCCGTTGATGTGACAGATCGGAAGGACGCAAAGGCCGCGGTCGTCCGGCGACAAGTCATGCGCCACAGCCGTGGTCCACCCACCCGCCAGCAGGCTGGCATGGCTGTGAACCACACCTTTCGGCCGCCCGGTGGTTCCCGAGGTGTACATCAGGAGCGCGTGGTCGCCGGGCACAATGTCGTGCAGCTTCCCCTCAACGCGATTCTCGGGATCGACCGGCGCCACGCCAGACCGGTTTGCCTCGTCGAAGAGGGCACGACAGTCCGGGTGGACATATCCAAATCGCGCCTCCGAATGCTCCAGCGCAAATGCGATTGCATCACGGCCTGCGGCGAGGTTGATCATCGTCGCCCTGAACCCGCCTGCCAACGCGCCATAAAGCGCGACGACGCTCTCCCGGCCATTTGGTGCAACAATTGCCACGCTTTCGCCCTTCATCGCGCCATGTGCCGTCAGCACCCGGCCGAAGTCCACCGCCTCTTCCTGAAGGGTCTTCCAACCGATCGCGCCGCCGGTTTCCGGAAAGACGATCGCGGTTCCCCCGGATTGGGCACGCGCTGCCAGCCAGTCGCGGACCGTGCCTTCGGGCGGAATCTCGCGCGAGAGCTTCACTTTCCTGCAACGTCCCAATAGTCATCAAAGATCTCGCCAAGCGTCGGCTCGCGCGACGGAATTTCCCGAACGATCTTGGTGCTTTGCAGGAAGTGCCTCCAGTGCAGGTTGTCGTCCATGGCATTCCTGCCCCAGCTGCCGCAGCCCATCGAAAGCGAGAACGGCATCCCGTTGGCGAACGATCCGCCAGTCGCGAAGGCGTGCGCCTGATTGACGATCACCCGGCTGGTCGGGATGGCGCGAGCCAGGATCATTGGACGGGCGAGTTCACGCGTGTGCAGCCCGACCGAGTGGCCAGCGCCTTGGTGAAGCTGAATGGCGCGGGTGACCTGCACCGCCTCCGCGAAGTCCCGCGCCTGATAGAGAGCCAGAACCCGGCTCAGCTTCTCGCCCGACAGCGGGTGCGCCGGGCCAACGCCCCTTGTCGGAACCACGATGTATTCCGTGCCTTCTGGTACCCGGCCTTCCAGGCCCAAGGCAGCGATCATCCTGTCGGCGTCCTGGGCAATGACCTCGCGGTTCAGGTGTCCGCCAGGCCAGAGCGCGGAAACAACCGCGTCCTCGTCATCGACCAGCGCGCCCCCGGCCTTGGCCAACTCGGCCAGGAAGGTGTCATGGACGGCGTCAACCACGACCGCGGAATTCTCGGAAGAACAGCTGGTGGCATTGTCGAACGTCTTCGAGGCGCGGATCTTCTCCGCCGCCGCCGCCAAGTCGGCAGTCTCGTCCACGATCACGGTGACGTTGCCCACTCCCACCGCGACCGCAGGGGTTCCGGCGGTCTGCGCACGATGCACATTGTTCTGGCTGCCGGTGCAGACGATCCTGTCGCAGGATTCCATCAGCCGCTGTGTCCTTTCCTTCGACCCCGGCGCAGGCGCCATCTGCACGAGATCCGGATCTTCGCCGATCTTGGCGAATTCAGCGTGAACGAACTCCAGCAACCGCTTGCAGGCGGCGACGCCCTTCGGCGACGGCGCAACGACGATGGCGTTGCCGCATTTCAGCGCATTGACAATGTTGTTCGCTGGAGTGGCAACCGGATTGGTCGAGGGCACGATGGCCCCGATAACGCCCATCGGCCGCGCGACTTCGGTAATGCCCACCGCCGGATCGTCGCGGATGACGCCGAAGGTCTTCACACCCCTAATGTCGCGCATCAGTCCCAGCGTCTTGCGGTAGTTCTTCTCGAACTTGTCGGAAACGTTCCCAAGACCGGTCGTTTCGACCGCCAGTTCCGCCAGTTCCAGGTTGCGCCCCGGTTCCATGACCGCCCAGGCCGCCGCTTGGGCTGCGCGATCATAACGACGCTGGCTGCCTTCCGTCTCATAGCCTGCCTGCGCATGCTTCGCGCGCGCCATGACCTCATCAAGCTGGTCGATCGGGTCGTTGGCATTCATCGAAAGGCGCTCCTGCCTTTATCTTCGCAAACGTGCTGCTGCCTGGGTTCGGGAGGGGTCGCACCCCTCCCGGCCAATTGCCGCCCCGGAGGGCGGCCGATCCGCTCGTCACAGTCCGGCCAAAAGCTCCTTCAGCGTGACCTCGCGAGCCTTCCACATCTCAATGACCTCAGCCCGGGTCATGATGTGCATGGGCGAGCCGCCCGCTTTCATCCTTCCCTGCACGCGGCCGTTTTCGAACATCGTCGGGAAGACTTCGGCCAGCTTGTCGATCACGGGCTGCGGCGTGCCCTTCGGCACCATCACGCCGCGGAAGTTCACGGACGCGTTGTCGATGTCGAACCCCTGCTCCCTCAGCGTCGGCACGTCGGGCAGAAAGTCGTTCCGCTCAAGATCAAAGACGCCGAGAATCTTGACGTTGCCCGCCTCACGCGCACGGAAGGCGTCCGAGAGGTTGTTGACGCCGCCCAGAACCTCGCCTGCGATCACGGCCTTCATTGCGCCCGCGCCGCCTTGGTTGTTCGGGATATAGGCCAGTTTGACGCCCGCCGCCTTTTCGAGCTGAAGCGCCGCGATGTGATGCCCGACGAAGAGCCCTGCGCCCGAAAACGTCAGCCTTCCCGGGTTTTCCTTGGCATAGTCGACCACGTCAGCCATCGAATTGAACTCGCTGTCTGCGGCAACGACGAAGACTGCCGGATCGGCGCCCCAGTTGGCGATGGGCTCGAAGCTGTCGGCCCCGTATTCCACGCCGCCCTCGATCGACTGGGCAATGAAATGGGGGATGTTGTAAGCGCCCAGGACATAGCCGTCGGCATCGGCCTGGGTCGCGAACCAGTTCCAGCCGACCCGGCCTCCCGCACCAGGCTTGTTGATGATGGCGATCGGCATGCCAAGCGCGTCCTCGTTGCCTGCAGTCATGGTCACGATTCGCGCCTGGAAGTCCGTGGCGCCACCGGCGCCATAGCTGACCATCAGCATGATCGGGCGCTCAGGGTAGTTCTCGTCGGCTGCGGCCGTGCCGGTCAGTCCCATCATCGCGATGGATGCCGCTGCAAGTAGTTTCTTCATGGTTCGTCCTCCTTTTGGGTTTGGTCAGCCGCCTTGGCGGCTCAGAAGAAGATCTCTCGCGGTGTGAAAACGTTCAGCAGCTTTGCGAAGAGACCGTACATGACCACCAGGAATCCGGCGGAAATCGCGATGCGCTTGATCCAGCTGCTCGCCTCCCCGTGCGGCGCAGGATCGTAAAGCGACAGAAGCACGAAGAACGTGATCGTGGAGGCGGTGTAAAACCCCAGCGTCTTGGCCGCCCAGAAGACGAAGATCAGCGCCACGATCAGGCCTGGCGCGATGTTCATCATGGACTGCCGGTCCAGCCCGTTGCCAACCTTTGCATGGCCCAGAACCGCCTTTCCGAAGGT
>VXPN01000207.1 GCA_009839535.1 Boseongicola sp. SB0662_bin_57
GGCGCTTATTCTACACAGGCCGGGACGGGCGGCAAGCGCGGACCCGCGCACGCTTCGGCTTTCCTGGCCGGAATCTCCTGCGGGGCCGGCGTCACGCGCCGGACCCTTCCCGCCGTCCGTACGGACGGACGCCGTCAAGGCCAACATCACCATCTGCCCAGGTCTCCCCTGCTCTCGCGCCCTCCGGCGCCGGTCTTCCGTGTGCCGCCCGGTCGACTGGCCGGCGCCTGCCTCAAGGCAAGTCCCCGGAATTGCCGATGCGGCCCGGGGACGGGCGGCATCATGCCCGGATGATGCCGGAACGCAACCGCCTGCCGCGAAAAAGCTTCGGTCATCAGCGGGCACGGTCGTCCCTTTGCGCATCGCAATGCGCTGATCGCGCAGTGAAAATCCCCAGTCAGGCGCACTTCATGTCTTCGGCATGATCATTGGCTCGACCGGAGATCCGGCGTGTCCGCTGACGGGTCTCTTGCGCGCCCGGCCGCGAATCACCCTATCCTGTCCGACGGGACGTCCCGTGACGCATCGCGGACGCTTTGCAGGGAAGGGCGGCAACCTCCGGAGCGATTGCGAGGCAGACGGCCGCGGCGGACGGATCGAGGCTGAGCTGACGGGACTCCACCCATACGCGGGCGTGGATCTGGGCGAGGGCATCTCGGCATGGTTGGCGGCGGGTCGCGGGTCGGGCAACCTTTGAATGAGTCCGAACGACGAGGACACGGTCGTAACCGGGACCGCGATGGGCATGGGTGCAGTCGGGGCCCGGATCGCCCTGCTGGACCCAGAGGGCAACGGACCGAATTTCGCGATCAAGGGCGACAGGCGATTCACGCGGACGTCTTCCGGTGCGTCGAACGCCCCTGGTGGCGGCCTCCTGGGCGACATCCGAGACCGACGCGTGGCTGCTGCGGGCCGGGCAGGAAAGCGTACGGCACTTCACGCTCGGCGAGGACGCGACGTCGCTGACGCCGTCGTTTGAGGTCGAGATTCGCCGCAACGAAGGCAACGCCAAGACCGGTCTCGGCGCAGATCTGGGCGGCGGCATTGCCTTCGCCGACCCCGGCGTGGTTTGCACCTTGACCTGAAGGCGCGGACGCTGGCGGTGCACGAGGCATCGGGCTTCCGGGAATGGGGGCCAGCGCAACCCTTGGCTGGAATCCGCGATCCGCAGCCGGCCGGAAATCCGCGCTGTCGGCGACCCTGTCCTGAGGGGCCGCCCCCTCGGGTGGCATGGATGCCCTTCTCGGAAGGGAAACGCTTGCGGGCCTCGCCACAAAGGGCTACGGCGGCCCCGGTCCCGATGCTGCGGGACGTCTTGAGGGTGAGTTCTGGGACGGCATGACGGCGTTCGGGGGCGGCTTCACGAGCACCCCGAATGTGGGCTTCGCTAAGTCGCCGGGCGGCGGGCGGCGGGCGCGGATGCCGAGAACGAGGTGCCGGTCAAGGGAGAGATCCGGTGGCAGGCAACAGACGGGATTCGCGACGGAAGAGCGGTTGGAAGGACCAGAACGAAATGCAGGGAGGCAACCGTCGGCACGACCTTCCGGCGGGAGCTCGGGCACGCCCGCACAAAAGACGGAGGACGCAATGACGACCATGACAGACCCGACCCGGCTGGCCGTCAGGATGGCAGTCCGGAATCCGCTCGCCGCCACGGTCATCGGCTACTGGGCCCTGTTCTGGATCATGAACGCCGCCGACAAGCTGCTCAACCGCACCGACCTCGGACCGTTCACCTGGCACGGAAAGGACCGCCACGTCCAGTTCGCGACCTACTTTGCCGACATGGGCCTTCCAACGAACCTCGTCGGCCCGACGCTTCTCTTCGCGTTTGCATGGGAGATCGTCGTCGGAATCCTGTTCCTGGTCGCCCTGGCCAGGCCGGGCGCGCTGCCGGCAGCCTTCACGGCGTCGGCGATAACGTTCATGGGCTTCTCGGCGTTCGACGTGATCTGCGGCGACCGCGCCGAACTGCTTGAGCACGGAACCTACATGGCCCTGCTGCTCGTCGGATGGATGGTCGTAGACCGCCAGCTAAACCGGCCTGCAACGGGACCGTGACAAACCGGCCTTTGGCCAAGTTGCGCGTGCCTTTCGGTCGCGTGCAGTCAGGTTTCTGGCAAAGCGTGCCAAGAATTGCCGGTCACGGCATCCGACGGTCGGTCGATGTCATCGCGGTGCCTGCAGACTGCCATGACAGGCGCGTGGCAGCCTCCGATCCTGATCACGCCGCCCAAAGTAGAAACATCTTGGCAATCACGGCGGCACCGCCATAACATGTCGCCATCCCAAGCGCTGCCATGCCTCGTTGCGGGTGGGCGAGAGGGAATGATGCACCGGAGAAGATGCGGCAATGACGTCGGAAAGAGCGGACGGATGCCTGTGACGCGACTGCATATGCGGAGCCTCATCGTTGCAGTTGCCGCGCTGAGCGTCACGGCAGTCTTGGCAGGCCCTGCCCATGCCCGGTCGGAAGAGCCTGCGGCCATCGACCGAACCGGGACAATCCACCTGGGCTGCGATCAGTTCAGCCTGGAAAATGCCGGCGACGACGATCTCGAACTCCGGGCATGGTGCCGGAGCGGCGGCGACAACTCCTGCACGGAGCAGACCCATATCGATCTCGGCGCTGCCATCGGCAACCGCGAGGGTCGCCCCGTGCGGGCCGGGTACAGTTTCCAGGATAACTGTGCAGGAGGCTTCGTGCTCCTGCAGCATGCGGTCGGCGCGAGGCTGACGGCCGATTGCCCCCGCCGCACGATCTACGCGGGGACTTCCAGGGAGGCAGTTGAATGGGTCACGTCATCGCTGCAGCTGGCCCAGTACTGCCGGGTGAACGCGGAGGGCGAGTTCGAAGTCAAGCAGACCACTGGGGTGCAGATGAAGTGAACGGACGCTACGATATGGGGGGCCGGCAAACCGGCGGGTTTCTATCCGGAGCCGTGCCGGATCAGGTGGATTCCACCCTGCGGGCGTGGAGAAGCCGCAATCCTGCCGATGGTCCTGCCCATGCGGTCGCGACGGTCCGGCGGGTGGCGGCGCGCGCGATGACCCAAGGGAATTCGGCAAGCTCGCAAGCGACAACGGTGTCGACCTTGCACTGCGGCTTGCCGGCCACACCGAGCCTGCTTTCGATCGCCGGCACCATTTCGTTAGTGCTGCTTCTCACCGCCTGCGGCGGCGGCGGCACGACGGGCAGCGGACGGCCCGAAACGACGCCGGAGGCGAGCGGCGCCTTCACCTCGTACAGACACAATGCCGCGGCCGAAGACCTGCGCGACCACTGGGCGGGACCGTCGGCCGTCCATGCCAACGAGCTGCGCCTTGCCGCCATTGCCGGGGCCGCGGCCGCGACGCGCAAGTCCGACCTGGCCCGACTCCAAGCGCGCGCCCGGCACGGGAGCGATGCCGGCCGCACCGTGCTCCGCAACATTGCTGCGAGCGATGTCACCCTCGTCGGCGAACGCAGCGGGGTCGCCGTGGGGCGATGGCAGGGGCGTTCCGCCCACGCCTTCGACATCGAGTTCGACTTCCGGCTCGCCCCGGAGATATCGGCGGAGCAGCGCGCGATCATTGAACGTGCGGGCAAGCTCTGGTCCAATCGGATCACCGACGAGTTCGCGCACAAGCACGGCCGCTACGACGATCTCCGGGACGTGAGGGTACCATTCGACATTGACACCAACGGCCTCGTCATCGCCGTGGAGATCGTTGACGGACCTGTCTCCTACGGGTCGGCGCGTCTGGTCAACCTGGATCGGCTTCCCGACTACGAGCCTTACTTCGGAAAGATCTCGTTAGGCCGGCAGATCCTGGAGGACGAAAACCCGTGGGTCGTGCCGAGCTTTGCCGTCCACGAGATCGGCCACGTCCTCGGCTTTGTCGACTGGCCGCCGACCGATCCGAAGGGAGCGGCATGGGCGCGGTACTTCGACCCCCAGCAGAACACGTGGCACGGCCCGAACGCGGTCGCTGCCAACGGCGGCAACCCGGTGCCTCTCCAATGGCTCGCCGCCGATGGAACGCCCGTCGCTCCCTTTACCCGGGGGGCCTTCCCGGACCCCTCCCACCTTGGCCCATGCAGCTCGATCATGGCCTACTGCCGGCGACTTGATCAGACCGTGCCGAGCGAGCTCGACTTTGCGTTCCTCGCCGACCTGGGGTACGAGATTTTGCCCGTCGAGAGCGCCCGGGGGGCAGATCATTACGGCTTCGGCGCGTGGGGCCGGCATTCGGCCTGGAGCGTCGGCATCGAACGCCTGCTCCTCGACAACGGTCCCGGCGCCGCGGACGAATTCGCGGCGACTGCCGACGCCTTCGGCGAGGCGCCATCCATCCCGCTCGCCGACAGCCTGCTGCAGGGCACCGCCACTTGGAACGGCTACCTGATCGGAGTTGATCTCGGCACCGACAGTCTGCTGCCCGTGTTCGGCGACGCTGCCCTCACCGTGAATCTCTCCACCTTCGCCGGCATTGCGAATTTCGGCCGCCTGAGGGTGCACCAAGACGGGACGAGCCGCCCGTTCCGGTCGCCGAGCCTCGAATATGCCATTGCGGTGACGGGCAACGCCTTTGCAGACTCCAGCTTGCGCCTCGAAGGCGGCTTCTACGGCCCCGAACACGACGAGATGGCAGGCGTGCTCTACGATACCGCACCCGACGTCAATCTCCATGCGAGCTTCGGCGGCACGCATACGCCGTAGGCACTTGGTTCAATCTTGAATGCAAAGACGGACGAGGGGTCGCGCGCGACGCTCTTCTTCGAGGCCGGCGTCAGCCGACGGCTCGGCGCCGAGGCGTCCGTCAAGGTCTCGGTCCGCGACGGGATGGCAATGGCGGGCGCGGACTGCACGACCTTGACGCGGATGCTCGTCTTCGCGTCGGGCGAGATCTTGAAGACGGTCGAGGTGCCGGTGCCGGACGACGCGCACGACGAGGGCCGCGAGACGATGACACTCGCGCTCTCGGACGCGTCCGGAGCGCCGATCGCGGACTTGGAGGGTATCACGATCATGAACTGGGACCCGGTCCCGTGGGCATGAAACGCGCTTCGGGCGCATGATTACAGGGCAGGCACTGAACCCGGTCGGAGAGCGTCTCGCGGCCCGGCGCCGGGCAGGGGCGACGGCCACGCTGGCGAGCCGGGCGCTGCCGCTCGATTGGGGGGCGGTCCCGGAGGGGACAGGGATCTTCGTTCTGGAGGTGGGGAATCCCGCAACCGTGGCGGCACCCGCGGCATCCACACCGCCTTCGCGACGACGCCGCGCGACCGCCTGCCGGTCAGCGGGCGGGTGCCCGACACCGCCGTGGTCGTGGCGAACGAAACGCTCCACGGGAACGCGGCGCCGATGCCTTTCTGTCAGGGTGCCGACGTCGTTCGCAAGGGCGGGGAACGAAGCCGCTGGAAGGCGGTTCCAGGCGTCTGATGCGATGTCGCCCAAGAGCTTGGCGCTGTCTCCTCTGCATGTTGTGGTTTTGGCAACTTCAACATGCAGCGGGGCGGCTCCGGAATCAGGCAAGCATTGAAAAATATGCTGCCCGCACGCGGAAAGGCCCGCTCATCTGCGGAGCTTTGCAAGAGGCTCTCATGACAGATCTTTCTGCCTGATTCAGCCATTGACCCTTGTCTCTCCAAACCCGTCGCGCCCGCGTCACGCGTGACGCCGACACCCTGTTCGGAGGTGTGATGCCCGCGCGGAACTCCGGCTTGCTGTTGCCGACTTGTCGCGGCGGAATGGCAACGGACGTCACACGGCAATGCGTCAGCCAGGAACATGGCCGAACCAATCATTTGGGGATTACAAAGAAAGGTTGACGCCAATTCCGCCAGCCGATAGGCTCGCGGAATGGAACCAAAATTCATCCCCCCGTTCCACTCTGAAGTGCAACACCTGATGTAGTGTTGCGAGGCGTCGGACGCCACATGATGTTGCGTCTCGGCCAGATGGCGATGACAGTCCCTGTGACGAAACAAGGAGACCGTCATGCCCAAGGGCTACCGCCACCTGACCTACGAGGAACGCTGCCAGATTCACGCGCTGAGGAAAAGCGGGCTTTCCGATGCCGCCATTGCCCGCCAGCTCGGCCGGGACCGCACGACGGTCTGGCGCGAGGTGCGCCGCAACGGCGGCCTGCGCGGATACTGTCAAGTCCAGTTCAAAACTGACCCAGGAATCGCGTTCAATTTTGACCCACC
>VXPN01000534.1:0-4990 GCA_009839535.1 Boseongicola sp. SB0662_bin_57
CCGCCTTCGATCCCCAGAGGGATTCCGTGAAGGCCCTTATGTCATCCCTGTCGGTCTGCAGGATCAGGCGAGCGGCCTCGTTTCGGTTGCCGGCCATGTGATGCGCGACGGCACGGTCGAGCAGCATCGCCGCCTCGAAAGTCTCGGGAATGGGATTCCGCAAACACTCTCGTGGTGCCCAGAACGCGTCATCGGCTTCTTCAAGCTGCATGGGTTCAGCTTTCATGCTGAAACTGCATTGCCGCTTATGGCGAGTCGATTCAGGTCGTCAAGGCCTGTGATTGCGTGCTGCGGTGCGGGCACGGCACGGAAACCGGCCCGCTGATTTTCTTGCTGGTTTCGGCCGTTCCGATGCACGAACTCTGGCGTAGCGAAACTACGGGTCGGGCACGTTGTCGACACCGGCCCCACCCCACGGATGACATCGGAGAATGCGCTTGAGTGCCATCCAGCCGCCTTTGACGCCGCCGTGTCTTTCAAGCGCCTCCAGTGCGTATGCCGAACATGTGGGCTGAAAGCGGCAATGATGCCCGATCCACGGGCTGAGAGTCAGCCGGTATGCCCGGACGAGCAGAGCCAGGATCCATGCAAGCGGACTCACTTGTGGACCTCGGCCAGGGCATGTCTCAGGTCTTCGAGCATTGTTGCGAAGTCGCGGCTGGCTGTCTCTTGGCGACGTCCGATCAGGACGTAGTCAAAGCCGTTCCGGCCATGTTCGGGCAGTATCATGCGGGCCACTTCACGAAGCCGTCTTTTGGCACGGTTGCGGGCTACGGCATTTCCCACTTTCTTCGAGCAGGTGATTCCAACGCGAACGCTCTCCGGCTCCTCCGCGCCGCGGTCTCGGATCTGGAGAACGAATCCGGGCGTGCTGCGACGCATGCCGGCCGCGGCCTTGAGGTAGTCCGCCCGCTTCTTGAGCGCGATGAGTCCGCTGGTCTGCATGATGACCAGGAGTGTAAGTCCGAATGGTCAATACCGGAAGACCGCTTCACGACCGATGGCCTGTTCAATGACTGAAGGCGTGCCGGAGCGGGTGCGCAAAAGGCCTCGTATGCAGGAAGTCGATCAGGCGCTCAGCTTTTTCCGGCCGCGTCGACGGCGGGCATTCAGGATCCTGCGGCCAGCCTTGGTTGCCATGCGAGCACGAAATCCGTGGCGCCTCTTGCGGACCGTGTTCGACGGCTGGAAAGTGCGTTTGGACATCTGAGCTCTCCAATTCGGCCGCGGAATCGGGCCTGACTGTTCCAAGCCCCGGCCAATAGGCGGATCATTTCGCCATGTCAACGTCCGGGCGATGATTCCATCGCAGAAGTTGGCAATGGAAGTTCAGGCCGCTGGCCGGTTGCAGGAGCGCTCCATTCCGCTCCGTCTCGATGCACCTGACACGCGCCTCAAGTCGTCTCACCTGCACGAACGCCCGATGCGCACACTTCCACGCGACGCGATCTTGCCATCCTCTTTCCGCATCGTCGTTGTCGTGGCGCCAAGCTTCGACCGCGAGCACAAGGCGAACCGCTGCGCATCGAAACCACCGGCCAGCCGTCATTGCGTGGCGGGCGCCTCATCGCCACTATCCATCGCCAAGCGTGGCCCGTATCGTGCCGATGGTCATGAACACTCGGTTCGGCCGGCCCTGAAAGCTCTGGAATTCGAGGCGGCCGCAGAATTCCATGCGACGCGCGTAGGCCTGGCCCCCGCCGTCGTCAATCACATCGCGCACGACCAGCTTGATCCCAGCTTCGCTTGAGACATTCCGGGCGCGGTTGGACGCATGGATTGCAAGATCCGATCCGAGTCTCTCGCCCTGACAGCTCCGATCGACGGCAATCATCGAGAGGTACAGCGCAGGAATGATGCCGGTGCTGGGCGCTCGCCGGGCTGGTCCGCGCCAAGGTCTTTCGTCGCGACCGCATGGGCGTTCAGCGCACAATGGCCGAGGACCTTAGGCGAATTCGGCCGCGCGTGACATGCGTTCCTTGTCGCTCGACCTCACTCGCATTTCCAGGTTGTCGGTAGCCTTCTCGTCCCAAGGCGCTTCGTCATCGCTGAAGTTCAACACGGCGAATTCCTCCCGTTTGTCCCGACGATGTGGGTTCAACTTCGATGTGGGTCAATCTTGAGTTGAGCCGGAAAGGAAGAAAGGAATGACGGCCTTGACAACAGCTGTTTCATTGCGAATGCGGCATGGAAGTTCGCCCAGAGTGATGATTAAAGGGACTGACATGAGCGACGAGACATCTCCGTTCGGCAGGCTCGCGAAGCGCCTGCCGCTTCTGATCATTCTGGTGGTTGCAGCTGTGGGTGCATTCACCTTGCGAGATCATCTCAGCTTTCAGGCGCTGGCGGACAACCGCGAGATGCTGATCGCCTTCCGGGATGCGAACTACCTGCTCACGGTTCTCGTGTTCATTGCGGCCTATGTCGTGATCGTCGCATTCTCGCTTCCGGGTGCCACCATCGCGACGCTGACGGGCGGGTTTCTGTTTTCCACGTTTCCGGGCGCGCTCTTCAACGTCACCGCTGCAACGATCGGGGCGACGGCGATATTCTTGGCTGCACGCATGGGTTTTGGCGAAAGGCTGGAACGCAAGCTGGACGCCTCGGAGGGCGCGATCAAGGCGATCAAGGACGGGATCGACAGCAACCAGTGGTCCATGCTTTTCCTGATCCGTCTCGTTCCGGCGGTGCCGTTCTTCGTCGCAAACCTGCTGCCCTCGTTTCTTGGAGTCCCGCTCCGCCGCTTCGTGATCTCGACCTTCATCGGCATCATCCCGGGGGGCGTGGTCTATACGTCGGTTGGTGCGGGGCTGGGCGAGGTCTTTGCCCGTGGCGAAACCCCGAATCTCGGCATCATTTTCGAGCCGCAGATCCTTGTGCCAATTCTCGGCCTCTGCGCGCTTGCGGCGCTCCCGATCGTGATCAAGGCCATACGCGGAAAGGCGTTCTGAGATGGAACGGATCAAGGCGGACATACTCGTCATAGGCGCCGGTTCCGGCGGACTTTCAGTTGCGGCCGGAGCCAGCCAGATGGGAGCGAGGGTCGTTCTTCTCGAAGGCCACAAGATGGGAGGCGACTGCCTGAATTTCGGGTGCGTGCCGTCGAAGGCCCTGATTGCCGCGGCCAAGCAGGCACATTCCATGAATGCGGGAGAACCGTTTGGCGTGACGCCCGTCACGCCGGAAGTGAACTATGCCGCGGCCAAGGATCACGTGCACAAGGTCATTGAAACGATAGCTCCGGTAGACAGCCAGGAACGGTTTGAGGGATTCGGCGTCCATGTGATCCGGGAATACGGGCGGTTCATTTCCCCGAACGAAGTGCAGGCCGGCGATCAAGTGATAAACGCCCGCCGCATCGTGATCGCGACAGGCTCGTCACCCTTCGTTCCGCCGATCCCCGGTGTGGACGAGGTGGCGTACTACACGAACGAGAACATCTTTGATCTTCGCGAACGCCCCGAACACCTGCTGGTCATCGGAGGCGGACCGATCGGAATGGAGATGGCGCAGGCGCACGTGCGTCTTGGCTCGAAAGTGACCGTGATCGAGGGCTTGAAGGCGCTGGGCCGTGACGATCCCGAGGCTGCGAAAGTCGTTCTGGACAAGATGCGCACCGAAGGCGTTGAGATAGTCGAAGATGCCTTGGCAGAGGAAGTCGGCGAGAGCGGTGGACGGATCACGGTCAAGACCACCCAGGGAAGTTTCACGGGCTCTCACCTGCTCATGGCCGTAGGACGCAAGGTGAACATCGAGATGCTCGATCTTGACAAGGCCAATGTCGCGCATGACAGGGCAGTGAAGGTCAATGCGAGCCTCCGGTCAATTTCGAACCGCAAGGTCTACGCCATTGGCGATGCGGCCGGCGGTCTCCAGTTCACCCATGTTGCCGGATACCATGCGGGCGTCATCATTCGCTCCATGCTCTTTGGCCTGCCGGCCAGGGCCAGGACGTCCCATATCCCTTGGGTGACCTACACCGATCCCGAACTTGCACAGGTCGGACCGACCGAAGCCGAGGCCCGCAAGATCCACGGTTCCGCACTTGACGTCGCTCGTTTCGACTATCACGAGAACGATCGCGCAATTGCCTCGCGGAAGACCTCCGGTTTCGTCAAGGTCATGGTGGTCAAGGGCAGGCCGGGCGGCGCGACCATTGTGGGCGAGGCGGCCGGGGAGCTTGTTGGCGTATGGGCACTCGCAATTGCGAATGGCCTCAAGATGGGTGGCGTGGCGGCAATGGTCGCGCCCTATCCGACGCTGGGCGAGATCAACAAGCGGGCTGCGGGAGCCTACTTCTCTCCAAGGCTCTTTGAAAGCGAGACCGTCAAGCGAGTGGTCGGGATTGTTCAGCGTTTTGTCCCGTAGCGCTGGAAGATGGCGATGTTCCTGCACACACTTTCCGGCAGATTCCTTGTCCTGACGGTCCTCTTCGTGATGCTGGCGGAAGTGCTGATCTTCGTGCCGTCAGTTGCCCGATTCCGCCTGGACTACATGACGGACCGTTTGGAGCGGGCACAAATCGCCTCGCTTGCCCGACTTGCGGCAGACGCCATCGAGTTCGAACTCGAACGCGAGCTCCTGGAAAATGCAGGCGTTTTCAATGTCGTGCTGCGTCGCGACGAAGTGCGTGAACTGGTACTGTCATCGGACATGCCCAACCCGGTGACCGCTACATTTGACATCCGCCAGCCAACGCCAGGTGCGCTGATTCGCGATGCACTGGCGAGGTTGCTGAAGCCCGGACCCGAAGTCGTGCGCGTCATCGGGCATCCGGTGCAGGACGCAGGGCTCCTGATCGAGGTCACCATGCCGACCGGGCCGCTTCGGGAAGCGATGCTTGACTACGGTTTGCGAATCCTGATTCTCTCGGCAGTCATCTCGGCCGTGACGGCGACACTTCTGTTCTTCGCGGTTCGTCAACTGATGGTGAAGCCCATGAGGGGCGTGGTTTCTGCCATGCAATCCTATGCCGAAGCGCCGGAAGACG
>VXPN01000534.1:5090-6173 GCA_009839535.1 Boseongicola sp. SB0662_bin_57
CCCATGAGGGGCGTGGTTTCTGCCATGCAATCCTATGCCGAAGCGCCGGAAGACGCGCGGCGCATCATTGAACCGTCCTCCCGCACGGGCGAAATTGGCGAGGCCGAAGCGGCGTTGAAGTCAATGCAGACCGAACTGACCTCCGTGCTGCGGCACAAGGAGCGCCTGGCCTCGCTTGGAAGTGCGGTCGCCAAAGTGAGCCATGATCTGAGAAACATCCTGACTTCCGCGCAACTCTTCGCGGACCGGATAGAAGCTTCCGACGATCCGGTTGTCGCCCGGATGCTTCCCAAGCTGATGAACTCGATCAGTCGCGCCGTGCATCTTTGTGAACGCACATTGGCATTTGGCAAAGCCGAAGAGCCTCCACCGGCGCTCATGCTGATCAATCTTTCCGCCATTGTGGAGGATGTCGTCGATGCCGAACAACTGGCCACCGGGATGGAAAGCGTCGCGTTCAAGGCCGAAGTCCCGCCGGGAATGACCCTGCGCGCCGACGCCGAACAACTCTATCGCGTTCTGTCCAATCTTGTTCGCAACGCCAGGCAGGCGATCGAGGCGACCAAGAGCGACGGAGAAGTCCGCATTGCGGCGACCGAGGATGACACGTGCTGGCGGATTGAAGTCAGCGACACGGGGCCGGGATTGCCGTCACGTGCAAGGGAACATCTCTTCACGCCGTTTCAGGGTGGTGTCTCGAAGGGTGGAGCGGGGCTGGGTCTTGCCATCTCCGCCGAGCTCGCGCGCGGTCACGGAGGCCAGTTGTCGCTCGGGCGGACCGGGCCCGACGGCACGACCTTTGTCGTGACACTGCCCAAGGCCGTGATCGAAGGAGATCAGGTCGTCACGTAGTGTCGCGCGGTCGTGCTTCTCTTGTTCCGGTTGGGACACGCGGAATTCTCCATGATGCCCTGCAGCACCAGGCGCCGTGCGGGCTTCCTCAGCATCGCAGGGCCGCCGTGCAAGCGAAGCCAGGATCAGCCTTGCAGCGGGCTCGGCAGCCCGCTACCTCATGCCTGTTCGCGCGCTGGTAGCTCAGTTGGATAGAGCACTTGACTTCGAATCAAGTGGTCGGGGGTTCGA
>VXPN01000135.1 GCA_009839535.1 Boseongicola sp. SB0662_bin_57
AACCTGCATGTCTGTACCGAGTCACGTCGACTACGTGATCATTGGAGCGGGGATCCATGGTGTTTCGACCGCGTGGAAGCTCGCCGAGCGGCTGATCGAGAAAGGCGAAGAGGTCGAGGGTCGAATTGTCATCCTGGACAAGTCGGGCATTGCGTCCGGCGCCAGCGGGATCGCCTGCGGGGTCGTGCGCAACAACTACTTCCAGCCGGCCATGCGCAGGCTCATGGCGCATTCCGTCGACATTTGGGAGGCCGACCCCGAAGGGCTTTCCTATCATCCCGTTGGCTACATGCAGATAAGCCCGGAATCGATGCGCGACGATGTCGGAACGATCTTTGCGCAGCAGCAGGAAATCGGGTACGACAGCATTCTCATAGAGGGAGCGAATGCCAGCACGTCGTACATGCGCGGCATTTTCGGTGACTGGCAGGCACAGAACATCACGAGCGTCCTGCATGAGAATCAGGGCGGCTTCTCCAATCAGACCAAGACCATGTACTCCCTGGCCGAAAAGGTGGAGAGACTGGGCGTGCGCATAATTTCCGGTGTCGAGGTCAAGGGATTCAATTCAATGAACGGCTCGGGCGCGATCGGGTCGGTCGAGACAAGCAAGGGCGCCATTTCCTGCGAACGCGTCATAATCGGGGCCGGGCCGTGGATTCGCGATTTCTGGAACATGCTGGACCTGCCGAGCAGGATCTCGATCAAGGGCGTGAACGGCGAGACGCATGAAGACGTGCCCATGTGGCGCTTCTGGCAGCTGGAGGAGGGCGTGCTGCTCATCGACCCGAACGAAGGACTTGCGGATGACGGTTCCCTGCCGCCGGTCATCCATGTCGATACCGACGCCGAACTCAGGTCGACGGTGGACGGTTCCGTCATCACCGACGAGATGTGGGGCATCTACTACAAGCCCGACTTTCATTTCGGCGGCATCCAGGGGGGAGCCTCGCCCTACAAGGTCGACACGCCGGCCGACGAAGTGCAGATCGACCCGTACGGACCCTCAAGCCCGGAATTCGTTGCCAGCGACGAATTCGCGCACATGTGGGTCAGCGCGCTTGCCCATTGCCAAAGGCGCTACGAAGGCAAGATGCCCAAGTATCATCGAGAGCCCTCGGGAGGGATCGGCTGCTTTACGGCCGACAGCTTTCCGGTCTTCGATCACTTTCGCGAAAATGTCGCGGTCATCGCCGACAGCAATCACGGCTGGAAGATGATTGGCGTCGGACACCTGATCGCCGACGAAGTGCTTGGAGAAAGACAGGAACTTCTGGAGCCGTTCCGCTTCGGCCGCTTTGCCAAGGGCGAACTGCATCCAGTTTCCAGCAGCCCCTACCCATGGAGCTGATGAACCCGCCCGTCCGGAATGTCGGCGGGCATTTTGACCGACTGGGAGAACGATCGTGGCAATGGAAATAGAGAAGTTCGTCGACGCGAAGGGTCGAGACGAAAAGATCAAGGAAGTCCGCAAGAAGATCGACGAATTGGGTATCGAGTACCTTTACCTTCAGTTCGTTTCGGTCACCGGCAAGATAATGGGCAAGGGCATTCCTGCCGATCACTGGGAAAGCGTCGCCAAGAAGGGCTTTCAGCTCGTCTACGGCGCTACGGTCAATCTCTTCACCGACCGGGCCGGAAACTATCTCGGATACGGTCCGGAAGCTGCGGAACTGGTCGGCATTCCTGAGCCCGAGACGTTCATGCAATTGCCGTGGGCTCCCGAGATCGGACGCTTCTACTGCACGCTCTTCCGCAATCGAGAGGAGAGGCAGGATCCGGGGGCCTACCTCACGGCCGACTGTCGCGGCAATCTTCGCCGGCTGCACGAGGACTTCCAGAAAAAGCACAAGCTGCAGCTTCGGATGGGAACCGAGCCCGAGATGATGTGGCTGAAGTTCGACGAGAACGGCAAGCCCAGCGACGGATTCTCCAAGCCGTACTGCTACCACATCGACCAGTTCGAGTCGCTTCGGCCCGTGTCCCTGCAAGTGATACGCTACGCCCGCAGGATGGGCCTCGACATGATCCAGGGCGATCACGAGGACGCGCCGGGCCAGCTGGAGCTCAACTGGACCTTCGATGACGTGCTGCGCAATGCCGACCGACTGACCACCTATCGCCAGATCTGTGCCCAGGTCGCTCGCGAGCACGGAATCTTCGCCTGTTTCATGACGAAGCCGTTCATGGGTGTCTCGGCCTCTGGCTGCCACCACAACATGTCGCTCTGGACCAAGGGCAAGGACGGGTTCAAGCCGACAGGCAACGATCCGAAGAAGCTGCCGGGACTGAAGGAGAACTACCTGTACGTTTCGGGCGGCAAGAACACGTTCATGCCCGACACGAGTGATCCCCAGTTGCCGGGCAAGACCGGCCTCAAGGCGATTGGCGGGGTGGTGAAGCATCTCCAGGCCCTGACCGCGATCGGATGCTCCACGGTGAACTCCTACCGGCGGCTGTGGGACACGGGTTTCTGGGCGCCGGTCTTTTCCGATTGGGGGTTTCAGAACAGGACCACGGGCCTTCGCGTCTCGGCGCCTGGCCGGTTTGAGTATCGCTCGGTCGATTCGATGGTGAACCCCTATCTCATGGGGTCGGCGCTTCTGGCGGCGATGGACGACGGTCTCGAAAACGACCTCGATCCGGGCAAGCCTGAAGAGCGCAACATTTACGAAGCGATGGCGGAAGGCAAGAAGGTTCGCAAGCTGCCGATGTCCCTCGGCGAGGCTCTGGATCATCTTGCAGGGAACAAGGTCGTCCAGCGCGGCCTTCCGGGCGAGATGTACAGGCTCTACGACGAGTACAAGCGCGACGAGTTCGCCCGCTTCATGTCCACCGTCACCGAATGGGACAACGAGATGTACATGGAATGCCTCCCATGATTGGAGGCGTCTGGAGCCGGGCGCCCCTGCGGTGCCCATTGTCCGGAAAGAGATAGGGGAGGCATATCGGAATGTGCGGAATTGCGGGAATCATTCACAAGGGCCGTCGCGCGAATGTCGGTGCGGAAATGACGTCGATGTTGCAGGCGCTCAAGCACCGCGGGCCGGATTCGACCGGCTATGCGGTCTATGGAGACCCGAGCGAGGGCGAGTATGTCATGCGCGTCAAGATTGCCGAAGCCGAGGACATGGAACTTGGCCGCAGCATCCACGACCGGCTGGAAGAACGCATCGAGGCGGTCGACGCGATTCTCGCCAGCCACGAGGCCGAGGTGAAGGTCAAGGAGCGGGTGCGGCCCTACGCGCTGCGTTACGTGCTGAACCATGACGGCGACACGGGCGACATGGCCGGGCATATCGAGGAAACGGAAGGTGTCGAAATCCTCTCGCTCGGAAACGGCCTGGAACTGATCAAGGATCTCGGCGACGCCGGCAGCGTGGCCGAGGCGTACGGGCTGAACGATTTCGAGGGAACCCACGGCATAGGCCATACCCGAATGGCGACCGAATCAGACGTCGACATCAAGTCGGCCCATCCCTACTGGGCGTTTCCCTACAACGATGTCAGCGTCGTCCATAACGGGCAGATTACCAACTACTGGATCATGCGCCGTGAAATGGAGCGGAAAGGGCATCGCTTCATGTCGGACTGCGACAGCGAGCTCCTCGCCGTCTATACGGCCCATCATCTGGCCAACGGCGTGCAGCTGGAAGAAAGCCTGCGCCGTTCCATAGACGAGATCGACGGCGTGTTCACGTATCTTGTCTGCACCAAGGACCAGCTTGGCATGGCCAAGGACACCATGGCCGCCAAGCCTCTCGTGCTCTACGAATCCGACGATCTCATTGCCATGGCTTCGGAAGAGGTGGCGATTCGCACGATCTTCCCGGAGGAAATCGATACGTACGATCCCTACGACGAGGAGGTTCGCGTATGGCAGGCGTGAAGTCCCGCCGAGTTCGGGGCGGGGCGGCGTCCCGCTCCGTGATGGCAGACATCTGTAGTGCAGAAGGAATCGGCAAATGCCTGGAATAAGTGACGCCGAACTCAGGGAAATGACCCAGGAAGAGCGGGTCAACGCCCTTGGCATGACAACCGAACAGCTCACGGGCAAGTCGCTCTACATCGAGTTCGATCCTGATGCGCAGGAGCGGTTCGCCTATCCGTGGGCGCCGGACGTCGATTTCAACAAGCGGACCGAATTCGATGCCGGTGACCTGACCAACACCGAAGTCAATGCCCGAATTCGCGAGCTGATGGCCGAAGGCTATGGAACCATCGTGCTGCAGAACCCGCGCGGAAAGCACTCGCTGGCGGTCGGAATCCTGTCTCGGCTGAACCTGATCATAGAGGGTTCGACAGGATATTTCGGAGTCGGCCTGATTGACGGTCCCAATGTCCGGATCAACGGTCGCGTAGGGTGGTCCTGCGCGGAAAACATGATGTCCGGCACCGTCGTCGTCGAAAAGAACGCGGGTTCGACCTTTGGCGCCGCAATCCGTGGCGGCGATCTGGTGTGCAGGGGATCGGTGGGGTCCCGGACCGGAATTGACATGAAAGGCGGCACCATCATTGTCGGAGGCGACACGGGCGCGCTTTCCGGCTTCATGATGCAGCGGGGGCGGATGGTGGTCTGCGGCAACGCGGGCAAGAACCTCGGCGACTCGATGTATGACGGCACGATCTATGTCGGAGGCGAAATCCGCTCGCTCGGCGTCGATGCGGTCACGGCCGACCTTACGCAGCTCGACAAGGACTGGCTGACGCGAAAGCTGACCCAGTACGGGCTCATGCCAGGCAGTGGCGTGGATCACTTCACCAAGATCGTCGCCGGAAAGCAGCTCTGGAACTACGACAACCTTGAGCCCAACGAGAAGAAACTGATCCTGTAGCGGAAGAGCGCGTGAGCTCCGCAACAAATCCGAAAGGACGAGGACATGCCTGATGATGGACGGATAAAGAAGCCGCTGGATCGCGACGTGAATCGCATCGGCGACAGCTTCATCTTTCCGCCGCGCGTTATCGACGACATCCACATAAAGGCCGAGCTTGGCCGCTACCGGATGCGGGGTTTCTCGCTCTTCAAGAAGATTCCGCACTGGGACGATTTGACCTTTCTGCCCGGAACGCTGACGCGTTTCGTGATCGAGGGCTATCGCGAGAAATGCGAGACCAGAACCGTGATCGGTCCGCGCGCAAAGCGGCCGCTCGAACTGGACATTCCAGTGTACGTGACGGGCATGAGCTTCGGCGCCTTGAGCTACGAGGCAAAGACGGCGCTTGCGCGAGGCGCGACGATGGCGGGCACCGCGACTTGCTCTGGCGAGGGGGGCATGATCCCTGACGAGCGACGATACTCCTCGAAGTGGTTCTACCAGTGCATCCAGTCGCGCTACGGGTTCAATCCGCATCACCTGGTGCTGGCGGATGGATGCGAGTTCTTCATCGGCCAGGGCTGCAAGGTTGGCCTCGGAGGACACCTGATGGGCCAGAAGGTGACTGACCAGGTGGCTGAGATGCGGTCCTTGCCTGCCGGAATCGACCAACGGTCACCGGCGCGTCATCCGGACTGGCTCGGGCCGGACGATCTGGCACTGAAGATTCAGGAGATTCGGGAGGCCACCGATTGGCAGATCCCGATCCAGCTCAAGCTTGGTGCGGCGAGGGTCTATGACGACGTCAGGATGGCGGTCAAGTGCGACCCGGACTCGATCTACATTGACGGGATGGAAGGCGGCACCGGTGCAGGGCCGCATCTTGCGACGGAGGATACCGGCGTGCCGGGCATGGCCGCGATTCGCCAGGCCCGAAAGGCAATCGACGACCTTGGCAAGCGCGGCGAGATCAGCCTCGTCTATGCCGGAGGCATCCGCAACGGAGCGGATGTCGCAAAGGCCGTTGCGCTCGGCGCGGACGGCATCGCGCTTGGCCATTCCGTCATGATGGCCTTGAACTGCAACAAGGACATTCCGGAAGCCAACTATCCAGAGGAAATCGGGGCCGAGCCAGGGTATTGCTACCATTGCCATTCCGGCCGGTGCCCGGTCGGCGTGGCAACGCAGGATCCGGTTCTGCGGTCACGGCTTGACCCTGACGAGGCGGCGGAGCGGGTCTACAATTTCCTCCACACGCTGACGATCGAGGCGCAGCTTTTCGCGCGTGCCTGCGGCAAGACGCACCTGCACTCGCTGGAACCCGAGGATCTTGCCGCCCTGACAATGGAAGCGTC
>VXPN01000108.1:0-1181 GCA_009839535.1 Boseongicola sp. SB0662_bin_57
ATCAACTCCCACTCTCCCGCGGGGCTTGGTCGTCTTATTCACATGAGCTCGGCGCCGCCGGCGTCGGCGCGGCGGGGGCGGCGGCCCCCCCGGCCCGCAGGAATCACTTGAGCTCGACTTCGGCTCCCACCGCTTCAAGCTTTCCCTTGACCTCCTCGGCCTCGTCCTTGGCAACGCCTTCCTTTACGGCCTTGCCGCCAGCCTCGACCAGGTCCTTGGCTTCCTTCAGCCCTAGGCCGGTGATCGCGCGCACTTCCTTGATCACGTTGATCTTCTGTGTGCCAAACGACTTGAGGATGACATCGAACTCGTCCTTTTCCTCCGCTGCGTCCGAGCCGGCATCGCCGCCAGCTGCCGGTCCGGCCATCATCACGGCGCCTCCGGCGGCGGGCTCGATTCCATATTCGTCCTTCAGGATTGTCTTCAGTTCCTGCGCCTCGAGAAGCGTGAGGCCCACGATCTCCTCTGCAAGTTTCTTCAGATCAGCCATTTCTCAGTTCCGTTCCTAATTTGCTGCGACGTGCGAACATGATCCACAC
Source organism: Boseongicola sp. SB0662_bin_57 (assembly GCA_009839535.1). Classification (GTDB taxonomy): domain Bacteria; phylum Pseudomonadota; class Alphaproteobacteria; order Rhodobacterales; family Rhodobacteraceae; genus JAJEFO01. Next base: position 540 of record VXPN01000108.1, read on the forward strand.
GCAAGTCTCATGCGGCTTCCGCGCGCTCTTCCACGGTCGAAAGGATGCCCGCCACGTTCGACGCCGGAGCCACGATCGCGCCGGCAAGGTTCGATGCCGAGGCACAGATGCCGCCGACGATCAAGGCAAGCAGCTCTTCACGCGACGGCATGTCCGCGACAGCCTTTACGCCTGCCACGTCCAGCACCGTCTCGCCCATTGCGCCGCCGAGAATGACCAGCTTGCCATTCGCCTTGGAATACTTGTCGACGACACGCGCAGCGGTAGCCACATCCTCCGAATAGGCGAATACCGTCATCCCCGTCAGCAGGTCGGCCAGATGTTCATTCGGCTTTCCCGCCAGGGCAATCCGGGCCAACCTGTTCTTGGCGACGCGCACCGATCCACCGGCCGCGCGCATCTGCCCGCGGAGATCCTGCATCTCGGCGACCGTGAGACCCGCGTAGTGGGCCACGACCACCACGCCAGAGCTTTCGAAGATCTGGCCGAGCTCCTCGACCACTTTCTCTTTCTGGGCTCTATTCACAGTTTCACTCCAAATCTGGAGGGTGACCCCTCCGGCTCATCACGAGGCCGAAGCCCCAGAAGTCCTTACGGGTCCATCGTGAACAGAGCTTCAGGGCAGACCTGAAGTCAGCGCTC
>VXPN01000108.1:1281-6165 GCA_009839535.1 Boseongicola sp. SB0662_bin_57
GTCCTTACGGGTCCATCGTGAACAGAGCTTCAGGGCAGACCTGAAGTCAGCGCTCCTAAGTTCCCGTCTCAGGCAGGAATTAACGGCCTTCGCCAACCCACCGTCTCGGACGATGCCAGGAGAACCTGCAGGGCACGCTCTCCGGACAGGCGGCCTATATTGCCCCGACCGGGACCGCGCAAGAGAAAAGTCGCGACCGCGATGCACAAGCCACGCCAAGGGCCCACCACCCGAACCCCGGCGCCACCCGCGCGCTCTTCCACGACGTTCCGGGCGCATTGCGCTTGATGAGGAGACGACGTGCCATTGGGAAATGTCGCGCATGGCAGCGACAGACTCCGCAGAACGCCATGCCTCCCGGACATTGTCAGAAGACGGAGGTTCCCATGCACTCAATTGCGTCGATCAGCCCGGTCAGCTGGCTTGTCATCCTGGATCTTGCACCGGCCGTCCGGATCGACTCCAGATCAGGGATGGATGCCTCAAAGCTTGAGGAAGACATGGGCAGGAAACCGGCCAGCCATACGTCGCCTCCCGGCATGCGGGCAGGATTCTTCACCTGAAACTGCCATAGGGAATGAAGCGCACCGGGTCGCCACGCCGGATTTCCCGGGCGTCATCGCCGATCTCGACCAGACCGTCAGCCCAGGCCAGACCCGAAACCCGGCCGGAGCCCTCGGACATGAACACCTCTGCCGCACCTTCGGCATTCATGCGAGCGCGAAGGTACTCGCGTCGTCCGGCCTTCTTGGACTTCTCGAAAGCCGCCGGCACGTTGAATCCCAAGGGTTCGCGCCATCCTTCGCCTCCCAGGACCCCCATGGCCGGGCGGGCAAAGATCAACGTGCAGACCAGCGCCGCGACCGGATTCCCGGGCAGTCCAAAGACCGGAACGCCCCGCCAGACCCCAAGCGCAAGCGGTCGGCCTGGCTTCAACGCGATGCGCCAATCGCCAAGCGATCCCGATTCCTCCAGCAACGCCGATACATGGTCTTCGTCCCCAGCCGAAGCCCCTCCCGACGTAAGAATGACATCGGCCGTTTCGGCACCGGAATCGAGACGTGAGCGCAGTGCGTCGCGATCGTCCGGCACCAGTCCCAGATCCACCGGCTCCAGTCTCCATTCCCGCACCAGGGACAAAAGCATGGGCCGGTTCGCGTCATATGTCCGCGCAGGATCGGAATCGGTGCCGACCTGGACAATTTCGCTGCCGGTCGAAAGCACGGCGACCCTTAGCCTTTGGCGGACCTGAACATTCGTGACCCCGGTGGCCACCAGGAGCGCAATCTCGGGCGGTCCAAGGCGGGTACCGGCAGGGAACGCCAATTCACCCTCCTTGACGTCCTCGCCCCTTACACGGGTATTCGCACCCTTCTTCACCGGACCCTCGAACGCGATGCTCGCGCCATCAGTCGAGCAATCTTCCTCCAGCACGACGGTGTCGACGCCCGACGGCAGGAGCGCGCCGGTGAGGATGCGGATGGCATGTCCTCCCGGCACGTGTCCGGGAAATGGACACCCTGCAGCCGCACGCCCTTCAACAAGCGGCATCAGCTGGTCACCGGCACCTGTGGCACCGTGCGAAAATCCGTAGCCATCCACGGCCGAATTGGCGCCCGGCGGATTCGCTCGGCGGGCCAGCACCGGCTCTGCAAGCAGACGTCCGTCCGCTTCCTCGACGGGCACGCCCTCGCTGTCCACCGACAAGTGCACGGCGCTGCGCAGCCTCCGAAGCGCGTCGTCGACCGGTGTCCAGTCGACTCCGGGCGGCAAGGCGAAACAGTCGTTCTTCATGCGCGGCGGTGTCAGCATCCGGCAACCCCCGGCCGCCTTCCGAATCTGCCGTCCGGCATCCGGAATGAGGTCATGTCGCTCCGGCATCGCCGTGCCAAGGCGCCATGGCAAGACACTTCAAGCATCCTGCAGCCCCAATTCACTGGAAATGAAGTCGGCGATTGCGGACGTGTCGTCGATGTGAAAGGTTGGCCGACCGGCCGTCCTGGCACCGCTATCCGAAGCGACGGCCATGATCGTTCGATCATCGGAAGCGATCAGCTCATTGCCGGTCTCCGCTCGATGCGCCTCGATTTTCGGATGCAGATCACGCTTGTAGCCCTCGACGAGGACCAGATCCACGGGTGCGAGCTTTGCAAGCAGAACAGCAAGCCCCTGCTCCTCTTCGTCACGCAATTCGTGCATCAAGGCCCAGCGCCGGCGGCTTGCAAGCAAGACCTCGGTTGCACCGGCAACGCGGTGCCTGTAGCTGTCCTTGCCCTCTTGATCCACGTCGAACACGTGATGCGCGTGCTTCAGGGTCGAGACCTTGAGGCCTCGGGCAACGAATTCGGCAACGAGGCGCTCCATGAGGCCAGTCTTGCCCGAGTTCTTCCATCCGACAATTCCCCAGACCTTCATGCCGACTCCAGATAGCCCTGAGCACGATCGAGATCCTCTGGCGTGTTCACGTTGAAGAACGGGTCGAACTCCCGAACCGGAAACTCCGCCCTGGCCACACCATGCCGGTCGGTCCAGTCGACGACCTTGCGAACGCCCTCCGACAATGCGGTTCTCAGATCGTCTCGAAGAGAGACGGGCCAAAGGCCGAAGGTCGGATGCAGCCCGCCAGTGGTGCAGGCCAGCGCGATCTGCCCGCCCTGGCCCACGGCTGCATCCAGAAGCCGGTCCACCAGATCGGCGGGAAGGAACGGGGTGTCTGCGGCGACCGTCACAATGTTCGCAACCCCACGGCCTGCCGCCCAGTCAAGTCCCGCCAAGACACCTGCCAGAGGACCTGCGTATCCGGCGACAGGATCGGCGAGAACCGGGAGGCCGAATTTCGCAAACCGCGCCTCATCGCCATTGGCATTCAATGCCAGTTCGCCCACCTGAGGCGCAATCCTTTCGATCACGTGTTCCAGCATCGGCCTGTCACCGATGGTCAGAAGGCCCTTGTCGCCACCACCCATGCGACGAGCCAGACCGCCAGCCAATATGGTCCCTGAGGGCAGACTCATGTCCGCAGCCATGGGTCAAGCCTGCCAATGGAACTCTGCAGTCCAGTTTGGACCGGAAAGATCCAGAAGCCTGGGCCCGTTGGCGATTTCGCTATCGAAGCAACCGGCCCAAATTCCGTGTTCCACGGATTCCACGCCCGTCCAACGACTTGTGCACATGGCGCCATCAGCGACTTCCCTTTCGCTGGTGCCTGCGCTCTTCCGACATCACATGCGCCGGTTCGGCGTCCCGAACAAGGCGCCGTTCGCCAGAAAGGCAGACGAAACGATGCCCACGCATGCGGCCGATCAGCGTCAGGCCGACTTCGCGGGCGATCTCAACTCCCCACGCCGTGAATCCGGATCGGGAGACGAGTGCCGGAATTCCCATGAGGGCACACTTGATCACCATTTCCGAGGTCAGGCGTCCGGTCGTGTAGAGGATCTTGTCGTTCCCGGAGATCTCGTTGCTCAGCATCCACCCCGCGATCTTGTCGACCGCGTTGTGGCGACCGACATCCTCCATATAGACCAGTGCCCGGTCCGCCTCGCAGAGAACAGTACCGTGAATTGCGCCCGCCGCGAGATAGAGTGACGGCGTCCGGTTGATGGCTTGCGCAAGGGAATACAGCCAGGATGTGCGCAGTTCAGCGTCCGGCAATGTCAGATCCTCAAGACCTTCCATGACATCTCCGAAGACGGTACCCACGGCGCACCCGCTTGTTCGGGTCTTTTTCCTGAGCTTTTCCTCGTAGCTGGTCTCGCTGTCCGTGCGCAGCACGACGGTTTCGAGTTCGGCATCAAAATCTACGCCAGAGATTTTTTCGCCGGGCTGCAACATGCCCTGATTCCGAAGAAATCCAAGTGCCAGATACTCGGGATAGTCGCCGATGGTCATGACTGTCACGATTTCCTGTCCGTTCAGGAATATCGTCAGCGGACGCTCCTCGACCACTGAAATCTCTGCGGCGGCCCCGGCTTCGTCGACACCCTCGACCGCGCGCGTCAGCCGCACGTCTCCCGGATCGGGAGCGATCAGGTACCGGCCAGCGCCTTCACGATCCATAAGAATTCGCGCATGAGACCGTCGCCTTCAGGCGACAGGGGAATGCGCACCCCTTGCAATGACGGCCGGCCTGGCCTGAAAGGAACGCATGGCGAACATGGGCAGGCGGTCGATCAGGAGCTGCAAGTGCTGGCTCCACCCGAACGGGGCGCAGGAAGCGGCCCTCCCGGACATGCCCGGACACTTCCGCGACCTCTGCAACGCGGGCCTCCAGCAACGGATCGAGGCGTGGAACCGGCAGGGCGCCAGCCTTCGTTACACGGACCAGGCGAACGAGCTGAAGGCCGTCCGGGACGCGGTCCCGGAACTGGCCGGCTACAGCTGCAGCGCCGGGCAGCAGGTCCTGCGCCGGCGCGACAGGTCGTTCAAGGGTTTCTTCAGGCGACTGAAGGCGGGCAGGACTCCGGGCTTTCCGCGCTTCCGCGGCGCCGACCTCCGCGTCGGCGACGGGCTGGTCTGCCGGGACAGGCGGCTGCGGCTCGTCGGCATCCCGGGCCTCGCCAGGGTCCGGTGGCACCGCGAGTTGCCGACGAAGCCGGTGCACGCGGTCGTCAGCCGCTCGAACGGGAAGTGGTTCGTGACGCTGCAGTTCAGGATCCCGGCGTTGGCGATCCCCGGCCAGGAGGACACGCGCCCGGACGGCGGGGTCGACGTCGTGACCTGCAAGGCTGAAAGCGCCGACGGGTCGGTGGTCCTGGTCGACCCGCGCGGCACCTCCCGGAGATGCAGCGGATGCGGGCGCGATCCCGACAGGCCGAAGACGCTTGGCGAAAGGGTGCACGGCTGCGACGGCTGCGGTCTCGTCCTCGACCGCGACGTCAACGC
>VXPN01000369.1:0-3464 GCA_009839535.1 Boseongicola sp. SB0662_bin_57
CGATTTCGGAGCCGCGAATGTCGCGCAGCTCTTCCTGGCTCATGTCGTTCAGGTTTCGGCCCTTGAACTTGATCGAGCCGCCGACAATGCGTCCGTTGACGCCCAGATCCTGCATCACTCCGAGTGCGACGGTGGACTTTCCGCAGCCGGATTCTCCCACCAGCCCCATCGCCTCGCCCGGCTCCACGGTGCAGGAAAAGTCCATCACCGCCGGAATCTCGCGAAGCCGCGTGAAGAAGCTTATCGAGAGGTTTTCGATTTCAAGGATCGGGCCGTCGTGGTCCGGCTTGTTCATGGTGCCCTCCATGTCATGAGGGAAACGCGGCAGGCAACGCGCGCCCTGATAATGAAGCGATTCCGAACTCCAGGCATGCCGGGGTTCGCCACGGGATCGGCCTCAGACGCCTTTCTGGTCATCATCAGTCCCTCAGGCTCTCTTCCCGCAGCCCGTCCGCCAGCAGGTTCAGGCCCAGGACGAGGCTCATCAACGAGAAGGCGGGAGCCAGGGCGGGATGTGGAAAGACCGACAGGAGCTTCCGCCCGTCATTGATCGTCGACCCCCAGTCCGGGCTTTCCGGGCTGAGACCGAGGCCGAAGAAACCCAAGGTTCCGAGGAGAATTGTCGTATAGCCGATCCTCAGGCAGAAATCGACTATGAGCGGCCCGCGTGCATTGGGCAGAATCTCCCAAAGCATGATGTACCAAGGACCCTCCCCGCGCGTCTGACCGGCCGCAACGTAGTCGCGCGTCTTGATGTCAAGCGCGATTCCTCTCACGATCCGGAAGACCGTGGGTGAATTGACGAAGACGACGCTGACGAAGACCACCAGGAGATTGGGCGGGAATTCGATCACGCCCAGTGGGTCCGCGTTCCAGGCGACCCCGGAATATACCCAGAGGCCGAGCACCAGCGTGATCACCAGGTACACGCTCCTTTTCACCGGCTGCACATGGAAGCGCGAGTTGATCAGGATCACCATGAATATGATCGGGAAGATGAAAAGCACAGCCGCCATGTAGACGGGAATTCCGGTTTGCACGATTTCCGGCGTGACCAGAAGATAGAAGAGAAGGATCACCGGGAAGGCCAGGATCAGGTTGGAGACGAAGCTCAGGATCGTGTCGAGCCGCCCTCCAAAATAGGCGGCCGGAAGGCCCAGCGTGATCCCCACCATGAACGCGAAAAGCGTTGCGAACGGCGCGACCTTCACGACCTCCCAAGCCCCCTTGACCACGCGGCTGAAGACATCGCGAGCCAGGTTGTCGCCGCCCAGGAGATAGTAGGGAAACGCGCCCTCCACGTCCGGGAGCGCCGTCCCCGGCACCTTGTTCTTCATGCCCGAGACCTGGGCGAGCGGGTCATGCGTCACGATCAGGTCCATAGCGCCGAAGATGGCCGTGAAGACCCAGAACATGACGATCGCGAATCCGATCATGCCAACCATGCTGTCGAACAGCTTGCCGTAGAGCCCGAGACGCCGCTTGAAGACGATCGACACCACGAACGTCGCCAAAAGGGCAATCCAGACCGGCAGGAGACGGGTCGAGACCGTGCCGACGATTCCCTTGGCTTCCATTGTCGGCATCAGGATGCCACCAATGACATAGACGAGAATCAGCAGCAGGATCAGTCCGGCGATGATCTTGACGCCAAGAACCGTGTATTCCGCCAGTTTCCGGGTAGAGGCGCTGACCTCATGCTCGACGATGTCTTCCGCAGCAAGGAAAGTGGCCACGATCTGCGCGACGACGGCAATTCCAAGTGCGGCCCAGGCAAGCAGAAATATCGGGTCGAGGACGGAGAGGCTGCCGGTCCATGTCAAGGGCTCCATGATTCCTCTCCTCCTACGAGATCTGAATGCGGGGGTTCAGGAACACGTATCCGATGTCGGATATGAGCTGCGTGACGAGCACGACGACGACGGCCACCACTGAACAGGCAAGCAGAAGCGAGATGTCGTTGTTGCCCGCCGCCTGCACCAAAACCCAGCCGAAGCCCTTGTAGTTGAACAGGGTCTCGACGATCACGACGCCGTTCAGCAGCCACGGGAACTGGAGCATGATGACCGTGAACGGCGCGATAAGCGCGTTTCTGAGCGCGTGCTTCAGGACAACGTTTCGAAAGCTGACGCCCTTGAGCCGTGCGGTGCGAATGTACTGGGCGGTCATGACTTCGGTCATCGAGGCCCGCGTCATTCTTGCAATGTACCCAACACCGTAGAGCGAGATGGTCAGCACGGGCAGCAGGAAGTTCTCGAGCGTCGCGTTGTCCGCCGCGCTGGTCGCAGTGCCCTTGAAAATCTTCCAGCCGGCCGACGAGGCGAGCAGAGTGATGAGAATGACGCCCGAGACGTATTCAGGCGTGGCCGTCGACGCGATGGAGAAAGTCGAGAGAGACCTGTCCAGACGGGATCCCTCGCGCATGCCAGCCAGAACGCCGATGAGCAGCGCCGAAGGCACCATCACTACCAACACCCAGAACATCAGCTTTCCCGTGAGGCCTAGCCGGGTCGCGATGATGCTGCTGACATCGTCCTTGAATACGGTCGAAAAGCCCCAGTCGCCTTGCAGCAGCCCGCAGAAGCGGGGCGCTTCCGACGGATCCATGCCCCTTGTCGCGCATCGGGCCGTGATGGCGCCGGTTTCCGGATTCTCGTGCACGTGTCCGGGGACAACGCCAAGCCATTGCCCGTACTTCACCAGCAAAGGCTGCAGGTGGCCGTTCCTTTCGAGATACGAGACCACCGCCTCGTCGGACATCCGCTGGTTGCCCTGAGTCTTCGCCAGCTTTTCCAGCGCCGGGTAAAGGTTCGTCAGGAAAAATACGACAAATGTGAGGCACAGCGCTGTCAGGATCATGACGCCAACGCGGCGCAGGATGAAAACTCCCATGAGAACTCCCTGTCTTCTGTCGCAGGATTGAGTTGCCCGGCCTCCCCGATGCCGTACCCGCCGAACCGGAGACAAGGCCCCGGGGGCGCCCGATCGGACGCCCCCGGAACGATGTCATCAGGCGGCGAAACCCAGCTTGTAGAGATGGATCTCGAAGGTGATGTGCATGTCGGCACCCACCAGTCCGGGCTTTGCATGCCGATAGAGCGACCGCCAGTACGGCTGCACTGTCACGCCTTCGTCCTGAATGAGCTTCTGGATCTTGGCCATGACGGCGCGACGCTTTTCGACATCTGCTATGGCCTGAGCCTCGGTCAGAAGCGCGTCGAAATCCGGGTTCGCCCAACCGAACTCGTTCCAGGCTTCGCCCGAACGATATGCGAGTGCGAGAACCTGCACGCCCAGCGGCCGGTGGTTCCAGTTGGTCGAACTGAACGGATACTTGGCCCAGTCATTCCAGAAGGTCGAACCCGGCAGGATCGTGCGCTTGATGTTGAAGCCCGCGTCGCGCAGCTGCGCGGCGACGGCGTCGGTCGTGTTCTTCCGCCAGTCGTCGTCAATCGACACGAGTT
>VXPN01000369.1:3564-6165 GCA_009839535.1 Boseongicola sp. SB0662_bin_57
GCGGCGACGGCGTCGGTCGTGTTCTTCCGCCAGTCGTCGTCAATCGACACGAGTTCATGCTCGTAGTCCATCATGCCCGCATCTTCCATCAACGCGCGGGCCTGATCGACATCGCGCGCGATCGGCGGCAGTTCGGCATATTCCGGGTGCACCGGCGCGACGTGATGGTTTTCGGCCGGAACGCCACGGTCGCCGTAGCCCAGCTCGAGACAGATCGCGTTGTCCACGGCAAGCTGCAGCGCCCTGCGGACGCGAACGTCGGTATAGGGCTTCTCGCCGTCGATTTCAGCCAGCTGGTTCGGCCGGATGACGATCGTCGCCGCCGTGACCACTTCGGACTTCTCGAAACCAAGGTCGTCCATCACGTCGATGAACTCGCCGACCGACTCGTAAAGGAAGTCGACCTCGTCGGCCTCAAGGGCGGCCAGCCAGGCGGCCGGGTCGGTGCCGAAATCGACGAACTCGATCCGGTCCAGCGCCGGCTTGCCGAACACGGCCTCGCCCCACCACTGATGGTTTTCGTTGCGGGTGATCACGCCCTTCACGCCGACCTCGAGCTCCGTCATGAGGTACGGCCCGGTGCCAACGGCATTCATGGCGTCGTCAGCGTTGAACGACGAGTGAATGATGGCGGCAGGATAGTCCGCCATGCCCGGAATGACGGTGATGTCAGGTCTTGGCAGGTTCAGGCGAACGGTGAGGTTGTCCACGACTTCGACCGCACCTTCGATGGCCTTCTCAGTCTCCGGATCGATCAAGACGCCGAAGCGCCCGGCCATCGAGTTGCCTTCGACCGACTTGTCAGCCCACCCGATGATGTTGCGGGCCACGTCTTCCGCCGTGAAGTCGTCGCCGTTGTTCCACTTGACGCCTGGGCGGACGTGCAAGGTGAACTGCGTCGCATCATCGTTCGCTTCCCAGCGTTCAAGCAGCATCGGCTTGAACGACCCGTCATTGTTGTACTCGACCAGGTATTCCAGAGTGCCGCGGGTGTAGTTTGCGATCTGGCTCCAGTCGTAGACGCGCGGCTCCTTCAGCGCACGCACCTCCATCTGGATGCGCATCGTGCCACCCATCTTTGCGTGCGAACTGGCCTGGACAGGAGCGCTTGCTCCGATCAGCCCGTATGCTGCCGAGGTGGCAACACCCAAGGCCGTCGCGCGGGTCAGGAATTCGCGGCGGCTGATCTTGCCTTCGCGATATTCCTCTGCATGCATAAGGGCGGCAGGATGGATTCTCTTCGTTGTCATGTTGTCGGTTCTCCCGGTATTTTGTTTCGAGCAGTGCCCATTCACTTCATTGCAGCCGCAATCCGTGCCATCTTCGACACGCGCCCCCCATAAGGTCAACGGCTGTCTGCGGCAACAAGTATAACGTTTCCGACATCCGTTTCAGCAAAAAACGACATTTCCGTGGCCGTCAGACGGAATCAAGGGCAAGCCCGGCACTGTCCCGGGCGCGGTTGCCGAGCGTCCGGCGCAAGTCCAGCCTGACGAAGCCGTCGACGTTCAGAGAGCGGACCGGCCGACGTCGAAACGCAGGCCGGTCCCGGTCTGGTCCCTACAGGCACCCGGCCAGCGTCGTGGCCATGTTGCGGATCAGCTGCGGGTAGAGCGCCGGCCCCGGTTCGAGATCCGCCCCCAGCGGGTCGATCACGCCGGTACTGGCATCGGTTCCATCAAGGACCGTGGCGACGAGACCCGGGTTGAACTGCGGTTCCGCGAGGACGCAATCGATGCCTTCCTCTCGAACCCTGGCCTGAATCTCGGCGATCCGCGCCGGACTCGGATCAGACGCATCGCCGAGCGAGATCGCGCCCGAGGCGGGGAAGTCGAACGCCGTCTCGAAATACTGGTAGGCGTCGTGGAAGACGATGAACTTCCCGCCACGGACCGCATCAAGGGTCTCGCTCACCTCCGCGGACAGGGCCTCGATTTCCGCCCTCCCGGCCGCGGCGTTGGCAAAGTAGGCGCCCGCATTGTCCGGGTCTGCGGCCGAAAGCTGCGCGGCGAACAGGTTCAGCCACGTGCGGGCGTTTTCAGGCGTGAGCCAGGCATGCGGGTCGTGGTCGCCATGGGCGTGACCGTGATCGTCATGGGCGTGCTCTTCGTGCTCGTGCTCGTCGTCGCGGGCGTGCTCTTCATGCTCGTGCTCGTCGTCATGGGCGTGCTCTTCATGCTCGTGCTCGTCGTCATGGGCGTGTTCGTCATGATCATGGTCATGCCCTTCTGCATCGGCATGCCCTTCATCGCCATGGGCATGATCCTCGTCGTGCGCATGCTCTTCATGATCCTCGTCTTCATGCGCGTGAGCCTCGAACAGGGCCCCTTCCCGGAAGTCGAGCAGGATCGTTCCATCGGCCTCCAGCAATGCCGTGACCGCCGCGTTCACGGCCAGGTTCTTCACGGCGTCGGCCATCCAGGGCGCCAGGTCCTCGCCCATCCAAAACACGAGATCGGCCTCTTGAAGCGCGGCCGCCTCGGAAGGGCGCAGGCTGTACTCATGTGGCGAGGCGCCCGGCGGCACGATGAGCTTGGGCGCGCCGATCCCTTCCATCACGCGTGCCACGAGCGAATGCACCGGCGCGATGTCGACTGCAAC
>VXPN01000265.1 GCA_009839535.1 Boseongicola sp. SB0662_bin_57
GTCCTTCCTGATCCCGCGGCACCCCGTGAAAGGGTTCGAGACTGCGTTGTCAGCCTTTCGATGATCCCCGAGGCAATGCTCGACATGGCAAGCAGAAGCGCTTCGCTTCCTGCTCGATGAAGGACCGGGTTGAATCCCCGATCCGTTTCGGGCGATGCGACCATCGAGTCCCTTGCGATTGCGTCTTCACGATCTGAAGAGGACGAGTTGTCATCGGCATTTGCATCAACACCCGGAATCGAGTCCGAAGCAGCATGAAGACAGGGCTGGCAGCACATTGACTCAGCGACGGGAGACGAGATCGCAAACGCGCTTGGAATGCGGCGATGACGCCCCCATATTCTCGGGCAGAGGAGGCACACCCATGTTTCAATTGTTCAGGAAGAGCCGTTCCATGGTGAAGGCGGTCGAGGCGCTGCCCGGTCGCGACGTGCCCATTCCAACTGCCGAGCGGCATTTCGTGCTTGATCGTCCGCTCGCGCTTGATGTGCCTGATGGCCATGAGGCTGCGATGTTCGGCATGGGCTGCTTTTGGGGCGTCGAGCGAAAGTTCTGGTCGCTTGAGGGCGTCTGGCTGACCATGGTGGGATACGCGGCTGGGCACACCCCCAACCCGACCTACGAGGAGGTCTGCACCGGTCGCACGGGTCACAACGAAGTGGTAAGGGTGATACACGATCCTGCTTCCGTATCCTTCGAGGACCTGCTTCGGATCTTCTGGGAGGGGCACGACCCGACGCAGGGGATGAGACAGGGAAACGACGTCGGCACGCAGTATCGTTCCGGAATCTACTGGACGACTGATGCGCAGCGTGCGGCAGCCGAGGCGTCTAAGGAGATTTTCGCGCAGCGTCTCGCGGCGGCCGGATACGGGGACGTCACCACCGAGATCCTGCCTGACCCGCCATTCTACTTTGCCGAGGATTACCACCAGCAATACCTTGCAAAGAACCCGCATGGGTATTGCGGCGTCGGAGGCACCGGCGTGAATTGCCCGATCGGCACCGGTGTTGCCGCGTAGGCCTGCCGTCGGCCGCGATATGCACGACTTGCGCCGGAACCGGAACCTGGCCTGGATTCACTTGCCGCACGACCATGCGCCACTTTCGTTCCTGTGCATGGACTGTTGACGGCACGTGGCGGCACGCATAGCCCCGCGTTCATGGAAACATGGACCGCACTGACGACGCTGGGAGACCGCGAGCGGGCCGAGGCTCTTGGCAGATCTCTCGAATCGCTCGACCCGGAGCCTTGGGGCACCGGTGTCATGATGCTGGAAGACGTCGACGGGACCTGGGAAGTGGGCGGCTACTTTACGGACGCCCCTGACGAGATTGCCTTGGCGCTGCTTGCGGCGGCTCACGGTGCGGCCGAGTTCACGATCTCGAAACTGCCCGACGTCGACTGGGTTGCCCATGTGCGGCGTGAACTGGCCCCGGTGGATGCCGGCCGCTTTCTCGTCCATTGCGGAAGTGGCGTCGAGACCGTGCCCGAAGGCCGGATCTTGATCCGGATCGAGTCATCGATGGCCTTCGGAACCGGACATCACGGCACGACGCTCGGTTGCCTGAAGGCCTTGGACAGGCTGGTCGGGAATTGTGCGGTCATTCGACGGGTGGCGGACATCGGTTGCGGGACCGCCGTGCTTGCCATGGCGGCTCAACTTGCATGCGGCGCAGAGGTGGTGGCCTCCGATGTTGATCCGGTCGCCGTCGAAGTTGCGCGGACCAATCTTTCCGCCAACGGTATCGAGGATTGCGTAACGCTCATCGAGGCCACGGGATTCGACGACGCGCGGCTGGCTGGTCCGTTTGACCTCGTGTTGGCCAACATTCTCAGGGATCCGCTTCTTGGAATGGCCGAGGACGTGGCGCAGGCATTGCGTGCAGGCGGACATGCGGTTCTGGGCGGGATCCTCGTGGAGCAGGCGGACCACGTCGTCACGCGTTATGCATCATCGGGATTCTGCCTGCGTGGGCGCGAGGACATCGGTGAATGGAGCACGCTGACCCTGACACGAACCAGTTCCTGAGGCCTCTTGTTCGTCGGCCGGGGTCAGGATTCCGTGTCGTCCTCGTCCATGAGGATTCTTGCCGCATCCCCTTCCGGATCGTCATACTGACCGCTTCTTACCGTCCAGACAAAGGCAACAAGCGCACCAAGCCCAAGGATCAGCGAGCAGGGGATGAGAATGACAAGAACATTCATTGCCGTCTCCCGCGGCCGGCGTTCAGAATGACCACAAGGGAACTTGTTGACATTGCGATGGCAGCCATCAACGGGGTGGCGATTCCTGCCACTGCGAGCGGGACGGCGATCGCGTTGTAGACAGCGGCAACCCCGAAGTTCTGGAGTATGCGGCGCTTGGCAAGTCTTGCCGTGCTGATCGCTTCGGCCACGCCTGGCAACCGACCTGACACGATGACTACATCGGCTGCATTTCGGCTGGCGTCAAGGGCGCTGCCAGGTGCGATGGAGGCGTCCGCTGCAGCCAGCGCCGCAGTATCGTTGAGGCCGTCGCCCACCATGAGGACGGAACAGCCATCCGCACGAAGATCCTGAATGGTGGACGACTTGCCCTCCGGGGACACTTCGGACCAGAAGCGATCGACTCCGAGCCGGGCCGCAACCTGCCGGGCGCGGGCACCCGCGTCGCCAGTCAGAAGGCAAACTTCCAGTCCATTCGCCTTGAGCACGTCGATTGCCTTCCTTGCATCCGGCAGAAGCTCCTCGGTGCCGGAAATCTCGTAGGTCCGTCCGCCGACCGCGAATGCCGTGCCGGAGCTTCCGCCGACCCAGTCTCCGCGCCCGAAGCGTGCCGAGGTGCCGTTCCACATGCCTTCGACCCCGCTGCCGGCGATTTCCCTGACATTCGACACGTCTGCGGCAGGGGTTGCGGCGAGTGCATCAAGCAATGTCCTGGAGAGCGGGTGGTCCGAGCAATCCGCCAAGGTGCGCAGAACCCTGCGGTCGGCGTCGGGCATGTCGGGCGGCACATTCAGGATGCGGCGTGTCAGCGTGCCGGTCTTGTCAAAGACGACGGTGTCGATTCCGGCGAGGCGCTCGAGAGCGGTTTCGGACTTCACGAGGAGGCCGTTTCGATAGAGCCGCGACGTTGCCACGACGGCAACAGCCGGCACGGCGAGACCCAGCGCGCAAGGACAGGTGATGATGAGCGTTGCGATGGCCACGTTCAGGGCCACGCGCACGTCGCCAGTGGCAAGAAGCCAGCCGAGAAAGGCCGCTGCCGCGACAATGTGGACCGTCGGCGTATAGATCGCTGCCGCCTGGTCAGCGAGGCCGGAATAGCGGGACCTGGAATTCTCCGCCGTGGCGACAAGCCGTGCCATGCGCCGGAGCGTCGTGTCCTCGCCGACCGCGGTGGCCGTAGCCGTCACAGGGCCGGTCAGCACGATGTCGCCCGCCGTCAGGGTGTCGCCACGGGACAGCGCCCGGGAGTCGCTTTCGCCGGTAATCGCGCTCCGGTCGACCTCGACGCCGCCAGCGTCCAGAACTGCGTCGACCGGTACGCGCGTGCCAGCCGCAAGCCACAGCGTGTCACCGACACGGAGCTCCCCGAGCGGCCGGCTCCTTTTTTCGCCATCCTCGATCCGGATGGCACGAGCCGGTTCGATGACGGCGAGGTCGGCAGCGGCGGATCGGGCGGAGCGGCGCATTCGCTGGTCGAGAGCGCGGCCAGCCAGCAGGAAGAAGGTGAGCGCGAGCGCTGCGTCAAACCATGCGTGCTCTCCGCCATTTGCGACTTCATAGAGCGACATGGCCGACGCCAGCATGATGGCAAGGGAGATCGGAACATCGATGTTGAGACGGCCGACACTCAGGGCCGACCAGGCGTGGCGGAAGAACGGCTGGGCGGCGTAGACCGTGGCGGGAAGGGCAATTGCCGCGCTGATCCAGTGCAGGAGGTCACGTGTCGAATCCGATGCTCCCGACCAGACGGCGACCGACAGCAGCATGACGTTCATCATCGCGAATCCTGCCACGCCAAGAGGCAGGACAAGAGCCTTTCCGTTGTCGATGCCGTCGCCGTCCCTCGTTGCTTCGTGCGCCTCGATTCCGGCAGTCGCGAGCGCCCTGATCCATGGGCCTGGATCCGCGCCAGGCACGCCAAACACGGCGGCACGGCGGCGGGTCAGGTTCACGCGGGCCGAGCGAATGCCTGGCTGCCGCGAGAGCACGTCCTCCACGGTCCGGATGCAGCCTGCGCAATGGACACCTGGCAGCACAAGAGTGTGGGTCGGCGCCACGTCCGATGCGGCAACGACGTCCGTTGGCGCATCTGAATGGACACAGGTTGAATGGGCCGAGGTCATTCTTCAACCCACATGGTGACGCGCTGCCTGAAGGGCGTGCCGTCAGGGGCCGTCATGGCCAGCCTGAGGTTCCAGTATCCGGACGTGAGATTTGCCGGTCTCGGTGCAACGAACCGCGTGCCATCGAAGCGGAAGGAAAGGACGCTGTCCTCGGCAACATGAGTGGCGCGACCGAGGGTCGCATCCGTGATCCGGGACTCGACCGGACCGTCGGGTCCGAGAACGGCGAGCGTTACTGAATCTTCGGTGACGCCTGGAACAATGTTCCAGCCCAATGCCTCCTGTGCGCGGCGCTCGGCATCAAACGTCTGGCTCGCGACATAGGAGTTCTTGACCTCGAGACCGGGGAACGTGCGCACGGCCATCGTTGCAAGCACGAGGTTCACTGCAACGATGACGGCAAAGGCGCCGACGAAGAGCGCCAGCACGTGGCAGCCTCTGATCTCCCGCTTCACTGTCCGGTCCTGCCGTTGAAGACGCTGTCCTGGTAGGCCCGCTCGCCCGAAACGACATCCTCGATCCAGAAGCGGATGCCCGTGCTGTCCGCAAGGGCGGGGTCCGTGTTCGCGGACGCAATGACGTAGACTCTCTGATGTGCCGTGTCATCCGCGGGCACCGAAACCTGCGTGGCATCGACGCCCTCGATGTCCAACCGGAGTGCGGCGTCTCCGGCGATCTGGATCCGGAAGGGGCGATCCTCGCCGTGCTTGTTCCTGAGCCGCACGTCGTAGGCGTTTCGAATGGAGCCGTCGGAAAGGACGACGAACTGCGGGTTCCGGACAGGTGCCACGGTTATGTCGATTTCCGGACGAACGAAGAGCGCATAGAGAAGCGCAAGGCCGATGAGACTCCAGAGGGACGTGTACGCAACCGTGCGCGGCCGCAGCACGTGCCGCCAGAGGGAAAGCGGCGACTGGCCGGCCCGCTCGCGTTTCTCGTCGGAAAACGCAATATAGTCGATCAGGCCCCTTGGCTTGCCGATCCGCGCCATGACATCGTCGCAGGCATCGATGCAAAGCGCACAGGTGATGCAGGCCAGTTGCTGCCCGTCCCGAATGTCTATGCCCACCGGACAGACGTTTACGCAGGCGTTGCAGTCTATGCAGTCGCCTGGCTCGTCACGGGAGGTTTCGATCTTGCCGGCGGCCGGATCAACGCCCGGCATCGGAATCCTGGGCGACCGCCCGCCGATCCGGGGACCTGCTGCCTGGGCGGCCGCCGCCGCCCGTTCGGCGAGCACGCGTCGCTTCGTGCCCTTGCCGCGCGGTTCGCCTCGCCATTCGCGGTATGCAACCGTGAGCGTCTCTTCGTCCATCATCGCGGCCTGGATGCGGGGCCAGGGACACATGTAGATGCAGACCTGTTCCCGCATGAACCCGCCAAGGACGAACGTCGTGCCAGCCAGGATCATGATCGTGACATAGGCGACCGGCGCGGCGTCGAGCGCAATCAGTTCTCGAAGGAGCGTCGGCGCGTCGGCATAGTAGAATACCCAGGCGCCGCCCGTCGCGACCGAGATCAGCATCCAAAGCGCCCACTTGGTGAGACTGAGCCTGATCTTCCTGAGCGTCCATCCTGACTTCCAAAGCCGCATCCGTGCGTTGCGGTCGCCCTCGATCCAGCGTTCCACCAGCAGGAAAAGGTCTGTCCAGACTGTTTGCGGGCAGGCGTATCCACACCAGACCCGGCCAAGCGCTGACGTGAAGAGAAAGAGACCCACGCCGGCCATGATCAGGAGGCCGGCAACGAAATACAGTTCGTGCGGCCAGATCTCGATCCAGAAGAAGTAGAAGCGTCGCCCGGCAAGGTCGATCAGGACGGCCT
>VXPN01000296.1:0-4644 GCA_009839535.1 Boseongicola sp. SB0662_bin_57
AAATCGCGCCCGGCCTGCCGACGGATCACGTCATCTGCATGAACATGTGCGGTCGGGGCGACAAGGACATCTTCACGGTTGCCAAGGCGCTTGACTGGACCATGACCGAAGCCGATTGAACTCGAAAGCTGTGGCGCAGCGCTGACGGTCGGGGAGGTCCACGACACCTTCGGAACGACGCCGAACCCGGAAGTGCCCAAGTGGTCACTGCCTGACAAGGTCCGCAGCCGACAGGTTGCAAGCGCCTTGTGCCGCGGCATCGATTTCGTCTTTGACTGGCCAGGACAGCGGAAGGACTTTTTCGGACGCACAAGCGCTGCAACAAACGCGTAATTCATCAATTAAGTCAGGGTGTTGGATTCCTATGTCGACTTAGTGCCAGTCAACTGACACTAAATCAACATGATCGAGATTGCCAAGGAAGATGTCCTGAAGAGCCTGTGTCGTGACAACCCGAGTTAGGGCGAGACCTCTCAATCCAGGGGTGACGCTTACACGCTGAAGAGAGCCTGCTTCAGACCAATCACTGAACTGGCCCTTGATTGGAGCATGCGCCGCTCGACCGCACTCATGGGGCCACGCCGTAGCGGCAAGACGGTCATGCTTCACCAGTTCGTTGCGCAAGCACTGCGCGAGAACCTCTCTGGCTCCAGCATCATGTTCGAATGTCGAATCGATTGACACGCCGCCTTATGGCGGCATGCCGCTGGACCGGCCACTGACGCTCTTCGAGGAGCAGACGCGGCATGATCCAGCGGGCGGTCGCATTGTCATTTTCGATGAAATCCAGCACTTGAAGGATTGGGAAATTCATCTGAAGGTGCTGACCGACCGGCACCCGAATACCCGTTTCATCGTTTCGGGATCGGCTGCGGCCGCGCTGAGACTCAAGAGCCATGAATCCGGTGCGGGCAGGTTCACGGACTTCTTCCTGCCGCCGCTTACCTTTGCCGAGTTTCTGGCCTTCAGAAATCTCGAAGACGCGTTGATCGTGACCACCCGTCATGCACCAGCGGTTCGCTATGTCGTGCATGACATCCAGCGCCTCAACGAAGAGTTCATCAACTACCTGAACTTTGGCGGCTATCCCGAGGCTGTTCTGAACGAGAGCGTTCAGACCGATGTGCAACGCTTCCTGGGGCGCGACATCATTGACAAGGTTCTCTTGAGGGACTTGCCGAGCCTTTATGGCATTCGGGACATTCAGGAACTCAACCGCCTGTTCACCTCAATTGCCTATAACTCGGGCCAGGAGATCAGCCTCGACGGGCTGGCACAGAATTCCGGTGCCACCAAGACCACCATCAACAGATATCTGGAATATCTCGAAGCCGCCTTTCTGATCGTGCGAGTGTATCGGGTGGACGACACAGGCAAGTCCTTCCAGCGCATGCGCAACTTCAAGGTCTACCTGACCAGCCCGTCGATGCGCTCGGCACTATTTGCCCCGGTCCATGACGGCGACGAGCCCATGAGGGCCATGGCGGAGACTGCGATCTTCAGCCAGTGGCTGCACTCGGACTTGATGCGCTACATCCGCTACGCACGCTGGAAGCAAGGCAGAGCGGACCTGGAGGTGGACTTGGTCGGAATTGATGCGGCAAGATTCAAGCCATTGTGGGCCTACGAGATCAAATGGTCCGACCGCTACGCGGGAGACAGGTCGACAGAGCTCAGAGGCTTGGTTGAACTCGCAAAAAAGCACGCCGACATCCCGCTGCCCGTTGGGGCGACAACGAAGACCTTGACACGCGTGACCGAAGTTGACGGTGTCGAAATCAAGCACTTTCCGTGTGCCTTGCACTGCTATCAGGTCGGAAAAAACGTGGCGGAAGGACGTGCTCCCTGACCGAACGCCATCGGGCCATTGCGAGGCCTTCAAATTGATGAGGGTCGCAACCGAACAAGGACGAAGGCGGGATGCCCGACGTACGCGCTGCTCCCGCCGGGAAAGCGCTCGACGGCATGGTCAACTTCATTGCGGGGATTCCGGACTTTCATCTTTCGGCAAGGCGTTGCAGATTCATCGCAATTCGATAGAATACTGGGCTTGCAAGCCAGTTCACGCAAGGATTGAGACATGTGGACAAGGGCTCTCGACATCGCACTTGGGACGGTCGTCCGGATCGGCCTGCTGACAGTCGAATTGCCGAGTGGGAGGGTGCTCACGTACGGAGACGGCAAAGGACCGCAGGCACACGTGTCCCTTACGGACAACGCAACTGTCCGGCATATGGTGATCAACCCGGAACTTGCCGTCGGCGAAAGCTACATGAACGGAACGCTCGTCATCGAGGATGATGACCTCCACGGCTTTCTCGAACTGATCCTCCGCAACCTCGACGACCGGCATCAGGCCTGGTGGCAGCGCGCGCAGCAGAAGCTTCGCACGACCCTCAGGCGGTTCATGCAGCACAATGCGGGCCGCATTTCCGTGAGGAACGTCGCGCATCACTACGACCTGTCGGGCGAGCTTTACGAGCTCTTCCTGGATGCGGATCGGCAGTACTCCTGCGCCTATTTCCGGTCGCCTGACGACACGCTTGAAGTCGCGCAGGAGCAGAAGAAGGCCCACATTGCCCAGAAACTGAGAATCGAGCCGGGAATGCGCGTGCTCGACATCGGCTGCGGCTGGGGCGGAATGGGCCTCACGCTGGCACGGAACCATGGCGCCCAGGTTCTCGGCATCACGCTTTCCAAGGAACAGTTCGCGGTTGCGCAGGAGCGTGCGCGGGCCGAGGGCCTAGAGCAGCAGGTCGAGTTCCGAATGGCCGACTACCGCGAGCTTTCGGGACAGTTCGACCGGATCGTGTCGGTCGGCATGTTCGAACATGTGGGGCTGCCGTATTTCGACGCATATTTCCGTTCCGTGCGCGATCTCCTGTCTCCCGACGGGGTCGCTCTCATCCATTCGATCGGGATCTCCGAGGCACCCTGCGCAACCAACCCGTGGATCGCCAAGTACATCTTTCCCGGGGGCTACGTGCCAAGCCTCTCGGAGATCGCCGCCTCGGTCGAGCGCCAGAACCTGTGGATTGCGGACATCGAGTCCCTCAGGCTCCATTATGCCTACACGCTCCGTCACTGGTTCGACCGGTTCGTCGCGAACGCCGACAAGGTGATCGAGCTTTACGACGAAAGATTCGTGAGGATGTGGAAATTCTACCTCGTCGCCTGCGAACAGACGTTCCGGCTCCGGCGTCAGGGCGTGTTCCAATTCCAGATATCACGCGAGATCGATGCGGTTCCAATGACGCGGGACTACCTGTATTCCGGCACTGCGGACGCGGAACTGCGGGCCGCAGAGTAGACGACACCCATCAACGCGATGCTTGCAGGACCGGGCGGGAATCGCCGCTATCGCCGCCCCTCCCGGAACCAGGCGCCGATCATCAGAAGCGAGGCGAGAAGCAGCATGGCCCATGCCGGCAGAAGCGGCGACACGCGGATGTCCGTCGTCAGGTAGGCTTCACGGGGCGTGATTCCGATCCATCCACGTCCCGATGCGACCTGGCCCTGCCGGGTCCGGCGAATGTCAGGAACGCCCTCGGCAACCTTGTGCACGCCGCCGCGCGTGCCTGCCACCGGACCTGCCAAGAGCCGGTCGCTCGCAATCGTGGCCTCGAACTCCTTCAGCGCCGCCGGTCCAAGTGCCGCAACACTTTGCTGGTCACCCTCGCTCAGCCTGTAGAGCCCCGTTTCCGGCGCCTGCCAGGTCAGCGAGTAGCGGCCAGGCGCGGTTTCTTCCAGTGGCAGCAGGGTGACTTTGCCATCCGGCCCGACGACCTCGACGTCTCCCACCTCGTCACTGATCGTCCGGCGCGTTATCGTCATGGTCAGACCCTCCGAGATCGCGGTCAGCGCTTCCTCTTCCAGGTCGGGCTCCTTCATCATCCAATGCGCGAGCCGCCTGAGCAGTTCCAGTTGCGGACCGCCTCCCTCGAAGCCACGCGACCAGAGCCAGGCGTGGTCAGACGCGAGGAGGGCAACGCGCCCCTCACCGACCCGGTCGATTACCAGCAGGGGCGCGTCGTCCAAGCCGTCCATAAGCGTATGGCCGTCGCCCTTGGCAGCCACGTCGATTTGCCGAAGCCATCGGCCCCAGGGCCGTTCGGTCCGCGGTGCCGCATCCTTGACCGGTTCCAGGCCCTCGGTCACCGGGTGGCGCTGGCCGATGCGGGTCACCTTCGGCAAGTAGGCCAATTCGTGCACCAGTCCGCTAGGCGCAGCCGGGAGAATCTCGGCAAGCGGCGAATGGTAGATTGATTCGGCCGTCGCAAAGTCAGGGCCCGCGGCGACCAGAAGCGCACCTCCACCCTCGACATGCCGCCTGATGCTGTCGAGATACACGGCCGGCATGATGCCGCGCAGCTTGTAGCGGTCGAAGATTATCAGGTCGAACTCGCCGACCTTGTCCAGGAAGAGCTCACGCGTCGGGAAGGCGATCAGGCTGAGTTCGTTCACCGGAACCCCGTCCTGCTTTTCGGGCGGGCGCAGGATAGTGAAATGCACGAGATCCACCGATGCGTCGGATTTCAGGAGGTTGCGCCAGGTTCGCTCGCCTGCATGCGGCTGGCCGGAGACCAGCAGGACCCGCAAGCGATCCCGCACGCCGTTGATCTGCACGACCGCCGCATTGTTGCG
>VXPN01000296.1:4744-6124 GCA_009839535.1 Boseongicola sp. SB0662_bin_57
AGCAGGACCAGGTCCGAGAGCGCTTCCCGCTCCTCGATCTGGGTCGACGGGTTTGCAACCGCCAGCAGGAGCAGCGACAGGGCAATCCCGCGGACCCACCAGCCGGAAAGGCCGCCCCGAACGGCAATCACGATCAGGACCAGCGAAACCGCCGCCAAGGACCACAGCATCGCCCACGGAAGCAATGGCTCGAAGAAGATGCCGCGGACGACTTGCATGGCTCAGCCGGCTCCCCGAAGTTGGCCGAACTGCCTTCTGGGCGGCGTTGGCAATGCGGGCGGCGCATGGAATGCCACTGTGATGGCCTTGCAGGCGCGCGTCATTGCCCCAGCCTGTCGAGCAGGGCCGGAACATGGACCTGGTCCGACTTGTAGTTCCCGGTCAGGACGTACATGATCAGGTTGACTCCGAAGCGATATGCGATCTCGCGCTGGCGCTCGCCGGAAAAGCCGCGACCCACCGGAAACATGGACCGTCCCTGTGCGTCCATGGCCCACGCTGCTGCCCAGTCGTTTCCACCGATCACCACCGGCGTCACGTTGTCGTTGAGATTCCTGAACGGCATGCCCTCGGCCTGCAGCGCGTCGGCAGGCGCCGCCTCCACCCAGACATCCCGGCTGGCATGACGGCCCGGAAAATCCTGCAGGAGGTAGAAGGACCGGGTCAGCACGTGATCATGAGGAATTCGCTCAAGCGGCGGGACGTCAAGTGACATCGCCAGTTGCCTGAGCTTGGTCGCGTTCGAGCCTCCCGACCCGAAACCGTATGTCCCGGCATCCCGTGTGTCGAAATGAATCAGCCCGCCCGCCCTGAGATACCGATTGAGCTTCTCATAGGCTTCGGCCGACGGGCGTGGCTGCGCATCGGTCACTGGCCAATACAGGAACGGGAGCACCGAGAGTTCGTCCGTTTCGAGATTCACGCCGACCGGCTCGCCGGGCTCGACCGAAGTTCTCTGGAACAGAATGTTCGAGAGACCCCTCATCCCCGCGGCAGCTACCCGATCCACCTCCGCTTCTCCGGTGATGACATATGCGAGCGTCACTTCCGACGCCGTCGCGACAAGCCGCTTGAAGTCCTGTTGCTGTGCGGGAACGGGTGACGCAGGCCACAAGAAAGCCGCAACTGCCCCTCCGGCCACGGCGCCAATCCGTGGCATGCGACCGGACTGCCAGAGCGTCGCCAGCACGTCGACCAGGAACACCAGTATCGTCAGGAAGAGCAGCGGGCCCTTCAGGGGCAACGCCTGGGAATCCGCATATTCCTCAACCGGCACGTCGACCGGCCAGACTGCAGCGGCCAGCTGGCCGGATTCGCCAAACGCGTTGAGTGCAATCCTGCCACTTTCGCCAGCATAGATTCCGGGCGGCAAGTCGGGGC
>VXPN01000473.1 GCA_009839535.1 Boseongicola sp. SB0662_bin_57
CCCGTAACCTTTGTGGGTATTGAACCACTTCACGGTGCCAGTAGGCATGGTAGTTTTCCTTTGGTATTCTCGCCCGGATAATCCGGGCCAGTCTTCAAGCACCGAAAAAGACCAAGGCGAATGCCGAGGTGAGGCAGACGGCTTGACGTTCAATGCTGGTCGGAGTCTGGGGCAAATTTTGAAAAACTCAAGCGAAACCTTTGCGAGTCATGTGCGACGATGCCAACTGGGGTCTTTCGTAGTGGTGTCACGTGTCATCGGGTGAATTGCGCACTTGGCGATCGAGAATGCGCTGCACCGGCTTCCGGATGCGATCTTCGCTACGCCTTGAAGCGGGTCAGTTCTGCCAGACTCCTGACCCGAAACGGGAGTGAGTGCGATTGCCTTGGATTGCCCCAGGCACGAGCGGCCCAAGCCGCCTGGCATGAGACATTGCGAGGAAGCATGGCCGCCATGTCGCAATTCGGGCGCAATCCATGATAGGGCAGACAGAGCTGACAAAGGCTAAAGCGAAGAATGTTGCGGGGGGACTCTTGGTCGAGCAACCGAACTTCCTGTTCATCACGACTGATCAGCAGCGCGCCGACCATCTTGGCTGCTACGGCAACCAGTTGCTGCGCACCCCTGCCATCGACAGCCTCGCTGCAAGAGGAACGGCATTTGACAGGTTTTACGTCGCCTGCCCGATCTGCATGCCGAACAGGGCCGCGATCATCACCGGACGCATGCCAAGCGTGAGTGGTTCTCGCCACAACGGCATTCCGCTTGACCGCGAATGCGTCACATTCGTGGACATCCTCCGGGCTGCCGGCTATCACACGGGATTGGTCGGGAAATCGCACCTGCAAAACATCGTTGGCCGCGAATTGCAGGACAGAGACATTTTTGAGCGCAATTGCATCGGAACTCCACCACCGGAGACCTTGGCAGACGCTTCGAAAAGACGTCGGACCGGGCCTGATTATGAAGCGGAACTGATCCCGTCGTGGCGTGAGACAGCGGACCGCGATGGCCCGGAGACACCGTACTATGGGTTCGACTACGTGCGGTTCGCCAATGGACATGCAGACAACGTGCACGGTCACTATACCAGTTGGCTGGCTGCACGCACGGACAATCCAGATGCGTTGCGTGGGCCGGGCAATGCCCTGCCGTCCCCTGATCTATCTGCTCCGCAGTCCTGGCGCACGGCTATGCCCGAGGAACTCCATCCGACCAGCTACATTGCGGAGACGTCTGAGGAATTCATCGACCGCCACATCCAGACGCGTGGAGGTGAACCGTTCTTCCTGCACTGTTCATTCACGGATCCACACCACCCGTTCACTCCACCGGGAAAGTACTTCGACATGTACAATCCAGATGACGTGGAATTGCCAGGGAGCTTTTGGTCAGTTGATGCAAACGAGCCCGCCTTTCTGACCCGGTTGCGACGAGAGTTCCTGGACGGCCGAGCGTCTGCCCGGGGTGGGGCCCCTTTTTGCGCCGGACCGGAAGAGACGCGCCAGATGATCGCGTTGACCTACGGGATGATCACGATGGTGGACGACGCAGTTGCCCGGCTTTTGGCATGTCTCGATGACCGAGGGATCCTGGAAGACACGGTCGTGATCTTCACCTCGGACCACGGTGATTTCATGGGCGATCATGGACTTATGTTGAAGCATGGGCTGCACTACGAGGGCGTGCTTCGCGTGCCGTTCATTTGGGCCGATCCTGATCGGCCGGCGTCCGCGCGCAGCGAAGTGCCTGCAAGCGCGGTCGACATTGGTGCCAGCATTCTGGCCCGCGCAGGACTCGCGCCCAACAATGGCAATCAAGGGCTCGATGTCATGGCACTTGCCGGGGGCATGGGCGGCGTGGAGCGCAAGGGAATCCTGATCGAAGAGGATGAACTTGGTGCCCATCTGGGTACCGCGAAAGGACTGCGCACGAGGACTTTCATCCAAGACAACTGGCGCTTGACCGTCTGGCAGGGAATGGAGGGCGGGCAGCTGTACGACCGTGACGTCGATCCGCACGAGATGTGCAATCTTTGGTTCGATTCGAACTTCGTTGCACGAAAGGCGGAGATGACCGAAGCGATGCTGCGTGAGATGATCAGGCTCTCTGATACTGCACCATTTGCAACGCACGTAGCATAGCTCGTTGGGTCGATTTGGGGAGTCAGGCACTATGTGGCGCAGACACGGGATTGGATGCTCGCAGCCGTCAAGGGATACGTCAGCCTGTCAGCTTTCGGCGCCCCTGGCGGCGGGGTGCGGGCCTGCCTCGCGGGACGGGGAGCACGTGCTGGTCGCGTTGGCGAACGGGGAGATCGTCAAGGTCCATTCGGGCCGGCCGGAGTTCGTATTCGGCGGCTTTCATGCGGGCAGCGAAATGCCGGAGATGCTGTTGCACCTTCGCGATTGAGCGGACTCGCTGCGGCCCTCACCCCCCCCTCAAACGAGGGGAAAGTGGCAGGCGACGTAATGGCGGGCTGCGATCTCGCGCAAACGCGGTTCCTCTTGCGCACATTGTTCCTTTGCAAATGGGCATCTTGTCCGGAACCGGCAGCCTGTGGGCGGGTCGAGCGGGGACGGCAGTTCGCCAGCCAATGCAATCTCGCCATCGGCGATGCGACCGCCCTCGATCGTCGGAATCGATGCGATCAAGCCTGCGGTATATGGATGCGCCGGAGCCTCGTAGATGCGCTCTGAGTCAGCGAGTTCGCAGAACTTCCCCAAATACATGACGACCACGCGATCGCTGATGCTTTTCACGACAGCGAGGTCATGGCTGATGAACAGGAGTGTCAGGCCGTACTGGTCTTTCATGTCTTCCAGGAGGTTGAGGATTTGTGCCTGGACCGACACGTCCAACGAAGATACAGGCTCGTCGCAGACGATCAGCTTTGGTTCCTGGATCAGCGCGCGCGCAATGCAAATTCGCTGGCACTGGCCACCTGAAAACTGGTGTGGCCGCCGATCCATGGTGGTCGCAGGATTCATCCCGACGGCCGTCAGGATCTCCGCCACCCTTTCGTAGCGCTCGTTCCGGGTTCCAAAACCGGCAATGTCCAACGGCTCGGCGACGATGTCCCTGACCTTTCGGCGCGGATTGAGGGACGAGACAGGATCTTGAAAGATGACCTGCAAACGGCGGCGCACCGGGCGCATTTCGCTTTCTGAGAGGTTTGTGAGCTCCCTTGACTGGAAGGCGACGCGCCCCCGCGTTGGTCTCGGCAGCTGCAGGATCGCGCGCCCGATCGTCGACTTTCCGCAACCGGACTCTCCGACCAGCCCCAAGGTTTCGCCCTCATCGAGATCGAAATTGATGCCGGACACCGCAGCGAACCGGATTCCTTGCGACTGATACTCGACGGTTACGTCGCTCACGGACAGTATCGGCGATGCGCTCATGCCATGGCCCTTCGATCTTTCAGAGGATACCAGCAGGCGTAGAGATGTCCGTCGTCGCTGTCTCCAGCGCTCAACGTCGGCATCTCGGTCTTGCACTTGTGTCGGGCGTAGCGGCACCGTTCGTGGAAACGGCATCCTGGCGGAACGTCCAGGAGGTTTGGCGGCAACCCGGGTATGGCAGCCAGTCGCGAATGAGGTCTTGCGGACAGCTCGGGTGCCGAGTCCTTCAGGACTTCCGTGTAAGGCATGCGCATGTTGTTCAGAAGCTCCTGGGTCTCGCAACATTCAACGATCTGGCCCGCATACATGACGGCGACGTCGTCGGCATAGCCCGCGATGATGCCGAGGTTGTGGGAGATGAAGATGACCGCCATGTTGCGCTCTTTCTGGATCCTGCGCAGCAGGCTCATGATCTGGGCCTGAACGCTGACATCCAGGGCGGTCGTGGGCTCGTCGGCGATCAGCAGCTTCGGTTCACCGGCAAGTGCAATTGCGATCGCGACTCGCTGCCTCATGCCGCCTGACAGATGCATCGGGTAACGGTTAAGCTGCTGTTCCGGATCGGGAATCCCGACGGAGGCCACAAGCCTGGCCGCCTGGTTGCGCGCGTCGGCCGACGAAAGCCGGCGCCGCTTTTCCAGCACTTCGGTTATTTGGCGGCCAATCTTCATGACTGGATTCAAGGATGACATCGGATCCTGGAAGACCATGGCGATGTCGCGGCCGCGCACGTCTCGCATCTTTCGCTTCGACAGCGTGCGCAGATCGCGCCCTTCAAACAGCACTCGGCCCTGATAGATGACCGAGCCGTCATGCGGCAGAATGTCGATGATCGTCCGGGACAGCACGCTCTTGCCAGACCCGGACTCCCCGACGATTCCCAGCATCCGTCCGCGCTCCAGCCTGAACGAGATGCCGTCGACGGCCCGCGCAACGCCGCGTGGCGTCTTGAAGTGGGTGTGAAGGCCCACGACTTCCAGGAGTGGCGTCGAGCCTGCCGATGAATCCGGGGCGCCCGCACTCACAGCTGATCCCCTATCTCTTTGCAGACCTGTTTCAGCTCGGCGATCATCTGCCGATTGACCGGAGAGAGAACGCCGAATTCCCGCGTTGTCAGGCGAACTGGAAGCACGAACTCTTCGTCTCCCGTCGGCAAGGTGCGCAGCAGCCCTTCGCTTATGTCCCGTTCCACAAGCTGCCTGGGCAGGAGAGCGATGAGATCCATCTCCTTCACCATCGCCAACGCGGTCATTGATGGGTATGCGCTGATCGGGCCCTTTGGCGGCGGCAATCCATGGCGGCCGAAGACTTCACCAATCCACTTTCGCGCGTTCGTTCCCTCGACCGACAAGATCCAGTTGCTGGCGGCCAAGGTGTGCATGTCGATCTTTTCGGGAGTCAACGGGTGGCTGCTGCGAACAACAAGGACGGGTCGGGTATGCGCAAGGATCTGGCCAGTCAGTCCAGGCGTGTTTTCGTCCACTGGCGTTGGGCCAAGAATCAGGTCGATCTGACCAGCGAGGAGCTTTTCCGAAAGCGAGCCGAAATCGCCTTCCAGGATCGTGACTTCCAGGTCAGGCCGTCGTTTGCGCATCCGGTCGATCGCCCGATGCACGATCGTGAACCCTTCATAGGGTCCGATTCCCATGCGGATGCTGCCGCTCCTGCTGCCTCGATGATCCTCGAACTCTTCCGAGGCAAACCGGACATTGGCATCAATGATGCGGCCATAGCCGCGCAGTATTTCTCCGTAGTGCGTCAGGGTGACTCCGTGGGGTCCACGTTCGACAATCTTGGCCTGAAGTTTGTCTTCTATGGAACGAATTGAGCGGCTGAGCGCAGGCTGGCTGATGCGAAGTTTCCGAGACGCGGCGCGAATGCTCCCTTCCTCCGCTAGAACCACGAGTTGGCGAAAATGCTTGATTTCCAACTGAAATACAGGGTTTTGAAGCATGGTTGCCCGTGTGCCGACGTCCCTTCCGCAGAATCAGCCATATGCCTAGCATGCATACCCTCGGCGCAAAAGATACCTTCCCAACATCATGCAGATCGCGTTTCCTACGAGAAGCACGGCTGGTTGCCGCTTCTGCCTGCACGGAAGCCCGCGCAAAATCGGTCGGCTCGCGCGCTGCCGCAAGGACGCATGGCCATTCGGGAGCTGACGATCTGAGTTCCCCTGACATTGTCCGGCGAGGCGGAAAGTGTGCCTTACATCTCGGGAGGAAAAGCAAATGAGAACTCGAAGAACGGCAAATGCATTCTTGGCCGCCGCGGCGGCACTGGTGCTCACGGCCAGTGCGGAGCAAGGCGCCGCGCAGACTCACGGAGGCTCGCTCGTTGTCGGTGTCGAGCAGGACGTCTCGGGCTTTGACAACTTCAAGGTGCTGAGTTTCGCGCACTTCCGGCAGTACATCCTTCAGGCCATCTACGAGCGGATGTTCGAGGTCAACGGCGACACCCGCGAAATCAATCCGGTTCATGCCTTGTCCGCTACGCCAAGCGATGATGCAAAGACCTGGCGTGTCGTGCTTCGTCAGGGCGTCAAGTTCTCCAATGGAGAAGACCTGAACGCTGATGCGTATGTCACGCACTTCACCAGGCTGCTCACCGGATTGGACGGGCGTTTCGCTGGCCGTTATCGCCGGTTGATGGGGCCGCATCTGGAAGGTGTGGAAAAGGTCGACGACTACACGGTCGACTTCAAGTTCGCCGTCGCCAACC
>VXPN01000421.1 GCA_009839535.1 Boseongicola sp. SB0662_bin_57
CAACGGCTGGTGGGAGATCCTGCCCAAGCCGCCCGCACACAGGGTGCTGCAGGGCGACATCAGGGTGGAGACCGCCATTGTCGGCGCGGGCGTCTGCGGCATGGCGGTGGCACATCGACTGGGCGAGCTGCGCCAGGACGCGGAAATCGCCTTGATCGAGGCCGAGCGCGCGGGTTTCGGCGCCTCCGGCCGCAACGCCGGTTTCATGCTGAACCTGCATTCACACGGCGCGCCGAAACGCATCGACATCCTGCGCCGGAACATGAAGCTGTGGGAAAGCGGCCTTTCGGACCTTCACCGCATGGCGCGCGAATTCCAGATCGACTGCGCGTGGCACGATTTCGGTCGCATCTATGGCGCAGCGGGCCCGGATGGCGAAAGGCAGATCAAGAAGATTGCGGGAACCCTCGACGAGCTTGAGCAGGAACGCAGGTGGCTTACGCAGGACGACATGGAAGCCAGGATCGGCACTCGGTTCTACGGGCGCGGTCTTCATGTGGCGGGCAACGCGCTGGTGAATCCCGCGGCGCTCATGCGCGGCATTGCGCAGAACCTTCCCCGGAACGTGACCCTCTTCGAGGAGAGTCCCGTTGTCAGCCTGGAGAGTGCCGACGGAGGCTTCACGATCGAGACTCCGCAAGGATCTGTCACGGCGGATCGCCTCGTCCTTGCCACCGGTGTCTTCCTGCGCCAGTTTGGCATAGCGTCCGGCCGTTACGTCCCGATGGCCACTTACGCCAGCCTGACCGCACCGCTGACGGACGGTGAGCTGTCGGCATCAGGTTTGGGCGAGCCGTTCGGGCTGCTGGCCAGTTCGGAATACGGCGCCACGATTCGACTGACCAATGACAGGCGCATCCTGTTCAGGAACCTGTTCGAATTCGCGCCGAATGCTCCCACCCCGGCCCAAAGGGTCCTGGAAATCAGGAAGATTCACCGCGAAGCCATGCTGAAACGCTGGCCTGGGCTGCCAAGTACAGAATTCGTGCACTGTTGGGGCGGAACCATGGCGTTCACCTGGAACAACGGGGCGGTATTCGGGGAATATGCACCCAATCTGTATGCGGTCCTCGCCAGCGATGTCTCGCCCATGACACGCGGCGCCGCTGCTGGCCGGCTTCTGGCAGACCTCATGGACGGCAGGGACAGCGAGCTTCTGAGCCTGCAACTGGGAATTCCGGGCGCAGGCCGTCTCCCGCCCCGGCCATTTCTGGACCTTGGGATTGCCGCCCGGCGCGGCCTTTTGTATCTCGCAGCCCGAAGCGAGTTCTGACCGTAGCGCTTGCGTTGTCCGCGGCTGAATGAACCGTACCGGTTTGGCGCTGACCTCGTGCACGAGATTAGCGGCACGCCTGCGCCTTGCGCGCTCTACTGGCTGCCGACGGCGGAATCTTCGATACACCTGCAAATGCACATCTGACTTCCTGTCACCGAGGCGTCAGTCGGCGCCTTCGTTCCTCTCGGGCTCGGCGGCTTCTCGGGAATCCTGTCGGGAATGTTCGGTTTGGGCGGCTGGTTCCCGATGACTCCGCTCCAGTTCCTCATCAGCATCGCGCCGACCGTTGCCGTGACGACCGAAGTCCGCCAGATCGTCGCGGCCTCTTTCTCGAGCGCTCTCGCGCACCTGAAACAACGCACCGTCGATCTGAAGGTGGGCGTCGCGCTTCCCTTTTCCGTCGGCAACATGGCCGGCAACTTGATGCCATGTGCAGTTCCGCCGTTCGCTGGCACTGCACTTTCCGCAAGTTATAGACATCTATAGACCGATCAGGTTATATTTGACTATAATTGTCCAGAAGGGGAACGCCGCATTGGACCAGCTAATGAACCCATTTTCGCCCGGCGCCGGTTCGCCGCCACCGGAACTCGCAGGACGGGACCCCATCATCAGCGAAGCGAGAGTTGCGCTTGGTCGCGTGATCGCGGGACGAAGTTCGCAGTCACAGATTCTGCTGGGGCTGCGCGGGACAGGCAAGACGGTGCTGCTCAACAAGATCGAGGACCTTGCCGAGGAAGCAAACTACCTGACCTCTTTCGTGGAGGTCCCGGAAGCCAGAAGTCTCGCGGAACTTCTCTATCCGCAGATGAAGCAAGTTCTCAGGAGGCTGTCGAATGTGGAAGCGGCACGCGCAGCAGTCAATGCAGCGCTTTCAGGTCTGCGCAATTTCGCGTCCGTGTTCAAAGTTGCCGTTGGCGAGGTGGAAATTGGCGTCGAGCCAACGCCGGGAAGCGCCGACAGCGGCAATCTGGAGCTGGATCTCACCGAGATGTTCGAACTCATCGGACAGGCGGCAAGGGATGCCGGTCGGGGTTGGGCGCTCCTGGTGGATGAGGTGCAATGCCTTTCGGAAAGGGACCTTGCGGCAATCATTGTGGCCGTGCACAGGGTCTCCCAGAAGAGCCTGCCGACATTGGTTGTGGCTGCGGGGCTTCCGCAGATTGCAGGACTTGCCTGTGACGCGAAATCCTATGCCGAACGGCTGTTCGCCTTTCCGGCCATTGGCGCACTGGACAAGGACGCGGCCGTCGAAGCCATCCGCAATCCGGTTGAGAGACAGGGATCAAGAATTGATGACGAAGCGCTCGAAGAGATGTTCGCGAAAACGGATGGCTACCCGTTCTTCCTTCAGGAATGGGGGTACCAGGCATGGAATGCCGCAACGGAGAGCCCGATCACCCTTGATGACATGATTCGGGCTTCGGAGCAGGCGCTTGCGCGGCTGGACAGTGGTTTCTTCAAGGTCCGCATGGACCGCCTGACGCCAGCAGAGGTCGAGTACGTGAATGCGATGGCGGGCTTGGGTCGCGGCCCCTACAGATCCGTGGACGTCGCATCTGCCCTCGGAAAGGAGCTCGCCGCCCTGGGACCGCGCCGTGCCAGCATCATCGAAAAGGGAATGATCTACAGTCCGGGCCACGGCGAAGTGGATTTCACGGTTCCGCTGTTTGACGACTTCCTGCGGCGAAGGAGTCCGGCCACCTGACCAGCCGGAGCTTCGATTCGCCCTGAGCCTGATGCAAAGGGCGTGCCTCTCATGCCCGCCGCGGGCTTGCCAAATTGCCACCGAGACCGCCTCTGCCATCACGTTCCCGACCCGTGCGCGCCGACAAGGGTTCGCGACAGGCCTGTCCCAGGCGAAGCCTCGAAGGGCTGGCATGATCACCACCAGATTTCCGCCACCCAAAGGCATCTCGCGCTCGTGGACGTCAATGCGCACGGTTGCCTGGGCCGGCCCGACTCGTTCCGCGACCCCGGCCTGCGCCCCCCAAGGACTCCGGGTGAATTCCGGGCGCCGCGCGGCCAGGCGCCCTGAGATCGACTTGCCTGGATCAAGGTTCACCGTCGCCATAGATCGGAACAGGCTTGTCACCCGGCGGGGTCATCTCCGGAAGACGGAAGGCAGCCCGATCATCGAGTTTCGTCGCAGGCTTCCAGGCGCCGAAAGGACTCGTGCGGCCGTCACCTTCGAGTCGAGCGGCAGCCCCCCGGCCATGTTCCCAATTGCCGCACGAAATCCCTAGCGCCGTTCACGATTGGCCGTTGAAGGCTTCGCACACTAAGGGATACACGCGGCGAATGCACATCTACCTTCCCATAGCCGAGGTGTCGGTCGACGCCTTCCTTCTTCTCGGGCTCGGCGGCTTCGTGGGAATCCTGTCGGGAATGTTCGGCGTCGGTGGCGGATTCCTGATGACGCCGCTCCTGTTCTTCATCGGCATCCCGCCGGCCGTCGCGGTGGCAACCGAAGCCAACCAGATCGTCGCGTCCTCGTTCTCTGGCGCTCTCGCGCACCTGAAACGGCGCACCGTCGACCTGAAGATGGGTGTCGTCCTCCTTGCCGGCGGGCTCGTCGGTGCGGCCCTTGGCGTCCAGATATTCAATGCGCTGAAGGCCATCGGCCAGGTCGAGCTCCTCGTGCGCCTGTCCTACGTCGTCTTCCTGGGAACCATCGGCGGGCTCATGTTCGTCGAGAGCCTGAAGGCGATCCGGAGAAGCCGAACGGGACGCCCCGCGCAGCGATACAGGAAGAGCCAGCTCGTCAACGTGCTTCCGTTCAAGACGAAGTTCCGCACGTCCGGAATCTACATCTCCGTCATCCCGCCGGTCGCTGTTGGCATCCTTGTCGGCGTCCTCGCGGCGATCATGGGCGTTGGCGGCGGATTCATCATGGTTCCCGCAATGATCTACGTCCTGGGCATGCCCACGAAGGTCGTCGTCGGCACCTCCCTGTTCCAGATCATGTTCGTCACGGGCTTCACGACGCTCCTTCACGCGACCACGAACCACACGGTTGACGTCGTCCTTGCCGTCCTCCTGCTTGTGGGAGGCGTGCTCGGCGCCCAGGTGGGTACGCGAATCGGCGCGAGGCTCCAGGCCGAACAGCTTCGCATCCTGCTCTCACTCATCGTGCTTGCCGTTTGCGGCAAGCTCGCGCTGGACCTTCTCGTCCAGCCTTCCGAGATCTACTCCCTCGGGGCGGGAGCCGGTCACTGATGCTGCGCCTCGCCCTCCTCCTCTGCCTCGTTGCGGCGCCGCTCAACGCCGAGGAAGTCGTCGCGGACCTGAGCCAGAGCCGCATTTCGATCACCACCGACTTCGACGGGTCGGAAATCCTGATCTTCGGGGCGGTGAGGCGCGAGACTCCGATCCCAGCCGATGATCCGCTGCAGGTCCTGATCACGGTCGAGGGACCGTCGGAGCCGATCACCGTCCGCCGGAAGGCCCGCCGCTACGGAATCTGGGTCAACGCCGATGCCGTCGAGGTGGACAGCGCACCGAGCTTCTACGCGGTCGCCACGTCGGCGCCCTGGAGTGAAGCCATCAGCGACGTCGAGGATCTTCGCCACGACATCTCGACGCCGCGCGCGATCCGGTCGGTCGGCGCAACGATCGCCGGCTCGGAGGACTTCACCGAAGCGCTGATCCGCATCCGCACGGGCCAGGATCTCTACCAGTCCAGGATCGGCACCATCAAGTTCGAGCAGCAGACCCTGTTTTCCACGTCAATGCGCCTGCCCGCGAATCTCCACGAAGGCGACTACCGCGCGCGGTTCTTCCTGACCCGGAAGGGACAGGTCGTCGACATGTTCGAAACGGCGATCGACGTCCGGAAGGTCGGATTGGAGCGCTTCCTGTTCAGGCTCTCGCGCGAGAATCCGTTGATCTACGGAATCATGTCGCTGGCCATCGCCATCATGGCGGGCTGGGGCGCCTCCGCAGCCTTCCGCACCTTCCGGACGTGAACTTCACGCGCTCTTCGTCCGGGACCTTCCGAAGACCGGCAGGGCGCACCGACCGCAAGCCCGGTCAATGGCCGGCAGGACGGAGCGCTGCTCAACCGCGACCGACATAGGGCATCTTGGTCGCCATCACGGTCATGAACTGGACGTTCGCGTCAAGCGGCAGCTCGCACATGTGCAGGACTGAACGCGCGACGTGACCCACGTCCATCGTCGGTTCCGGCTGCAGGGATCCGTCCGCCTGGGGGCGACCCGCCGCCATGTCCTCGGTCATCTCGGTCAACGCGTTCCCGACGTCGACCTGCCCGCAGGCGATGTCGAACTTTCGCCCGTCCAGGGAGAGGCTTCGCGTCAACCCGGTCACCGCATGCTTGGTGGCCGTGTAGGGCACCGACCGCCAGCGCGGAACGTAAGCCGAGACCGATCCGTTGTTGACGATGCGCCCGCCACGGGGAGACTGGGCGCGCATGTGCCTGAACGCCGCGCGGGCGCAGTTGAACATGCCGGTCAGGTTCACGGCGAGCACGCTCTCCCAGGTCGCATCGTCGATCTCGTCGATCGGAACGGCGGGGCTGCCTCGGCCAGCGTTGTTGAACAGCGCGTCGATCCGGCCCGTCCTGCCGGCAAGATCGGCGAAGGCGGCGTCAACCGCGCTGCTGTCCGTCACGTCCGCAGCAAGCGGCACCGCTTCGTTCCGGCCGTCGCAGAGCCGGGCGAGCTTGTCGGCGCTTCGCGCCAGGCAGCCTACGGTCCAGCCCGCCTCCAGGAACGTCTCGGCCGTTGCCTTGCCTATCCCCTGGCTTGCGCCGGTGATGATGATGGTCCCGTTCATGTCTCCTCCTCCGCCGACAGCGCGAGCGGCGCCGCCCGCTTCTCCAGGT
>VXPN01000188.1 GCA_009839535.1 Boseongicola sp. SB0662_bin_57
CGGAAGAGCTCGGCGGGGCGGAGATGCACACGCGCATTTCCGGCGTTGCCGACCACCTCGCCGAGGACGACGTCCACGCACTCGAAGTCACGCGCCGGATCGTGTCCCATCTCGGCGCTGCCCATGACGCCATTCCGGACCGGCAGGCGCCGGAACATCCCGCCCATGACCCCGCGGAACTGATCGGAATCGTGCCTGCCGACCCGCGCACGCCCTATGACACTCGCGAGGTCATCGCCCGCGTGGTTGACGGCAGCCGTTTCGACGAGTTCAAGGCCCGGTTCGGAGAAACGCTCGTTTGCGGATTTGCCCATGTCTACGGCATTCCCGTCGGCATCGTCGCCAACAACGGCGTGCTGTTTGCGGAGAGCGCCCAGAAGGGCGCGCATTTCATCGAGCTTTGCAGCCAGCGCCGCATTCCGCTGGTCTTCCTGCAGAACATCACCGGGTTCATGGTGGGCCGTCAGGCCGAGCAAGGCGGCATTGCGCGGCACGGTGCAAAGATGGTGACGGCCGTGTCCACGACCGCCGTGCCGAAGGTGACGCTGATCGTCGGCGCATCCTATGGCGCCGGGAATTACGGGATGGCGGGG
Organism: Boseongicola sp. SB0662_bin_57; assembly: GCA_009839535.1. Taxonomy (GTDB): domain Bacteria; phylum Pseudomonadota; class Alphaproteobacteria; order Rhodobacterales; family Rhodobacteraceae; genus JAJEFO01. The sequence goes on from VXPN01000188.1 coordinate 594, forward strand.
CGCGCCTATTCTCCCCGATTCCTGTGGACCTGGCCGAATTCGCGCATTGCCGTGATGGGGGGCGAACAGGCGGCCCGAACTCTGGGCATCGTCAAGCGCCAGGCCATGGAGAAGCAGGGCAAGGAATGGTCGGAGGAAGAGGAGGCGGCCTTCCGAGCTCCGACGGAAGAGACGTTCGCCCGTCAGAGCCACGCTCTCTACGCCAGCGCGCGCCTCTGGGACGACGGAATCATCGATCCCCGCAACAGTCGCGAGGTGCTCGGCCTGTCGCTCGGCGCCACGCTCAACGCGCCGATCCCTGCAACCCGGTTCGGCCTTTTCAGGATGTAGCCCATGCCAGTCGAAATTCTGCAAGCGGACATCACCACGCTCGATGTCGACGCCATCGTCAATGCCGCCAACCCCTCGTTGCTTGGCGGCGGCGGCGTGGACGGCGCGATTCACCGAGCCGCCGGTCCGGGACTTCTCGAAGAGTGCCGGACCCTTGGCGGTTGCGAGACGGGCCAGGCAAAGATCACCGGGGGTCACAACCTGGCGGCCCGCTTCGTCATTCACACCGTCGGCCCGGTCTGGCGGGGCGGTGACCAGGACGAAGAGGCGCTGCTCGGATCCTGCTACGTGAATTCGCTCCGTCTTGCGGACGAGCATGGTTGCGCGTCCATCGCCTTTCCGGCCATTTCGACGGGCGTCTACGGATTTCCGGCCGAACGCGCGGCCCGCGTGGCGCTCCGGTCCGTCAGGGCGACACGTCTCGACTGCAAGCTCGTTTCCTTCGATGCCGCGATGGAGCGTTACTTGCAGGATGCAATGCAACGCCTGAACACCGATGCCGATTGAGAGGATTCTCATAGCCAATCGGGGCGAGATCGCCGCGCGCGTGATCAGGACGTGCAGCGACCTCGGCATCGGGACAGTGGCCGTCCATTCAGACGCCGACGCAGGCGCCCTTCACGTGGACATGGCGGACGTTGCGGTGCGCATCGGACCTGCGCCTGCGGCCGAAAGCTACCTGAACGGAGACGTGATCATCGAGGCCGCACTCACGGCTGGCGCTGACGCCGTACACCCTGGCTACGGGTTCCTTTCCGAGAGCCCGAACTTTGTCGAGGCGGTCGAGAAGGCCGGCCTCGTTTTCATCGGCCCATCGGCCAAGGCCATCCGTACCATGGGCCTCAAGGACCAGGCAAAGGCCCTGATGGAGGATGCGGGCGTTCCCGTCGTCCCGGGCTATCACGGGTCCAGGCAGGATCCGGCCTTCCTGGCGGCACGGGCCGCAGAGATCGGCTTTCCCGTCCTGATCAAGGCCCGCGCAGGCGGCGGCGGCAAGGGCATACGCCGCGTTGGGCGGGCCGAGGATTTCGAGGAGGCATTGGCTAGCGCACGGCGCGAGGCGGAGGCCAGTTTCGGCGATCCGGCCTGTCTCATCGAAAGGTGCATCCAGTCGCCGCGGCATGTCGAGATGCAGGTTCTTGGCGACAGTCACGGCAATGTCGTTCACCTGTTCGAGCGCGACTGCTCGCTGCAGCGTCGCCACCAAAAGGTCATCGAGGAGGCGCCGGCGCCCGGGATGACGGACGACCTGCGTGCGGCCATGGGCGATGCAGCCGTTGCTGCCGCAAGGGCGGTCGACTACGTGGGGGCTGGAACCGTGGAGTTCATCGTGGACGGAGCGGAATTCCCGTCCACGGACGCCTTCTGGTTCATGGAGATGAACACGCGGCTTCAGGTCGAGCACCCTGTCACGGAGCTTGTGACAGGACTGGATCTCGTGGCGCAGCAGATCGCGGTTGCCAACGGTGCGACTCTTCCGTTTGCCCAAGGCGACCTGAGCATCTCCGGTCACGCAGTCGAGGCCCGGCTTTATGCGGAGGACCCGGCGAACGGTTTCCTTCCGGCAGTCGGTCGCCTTGATCGCTTGAGCTTCGGTGGCGGTGCACGCGTGGACACCGGTGTCAGGGAAGGCGACGTGATCTCGCCCCACTACGATCCGATGATCGCGAAGCTCATCGCGCATGGCGAGAGCAGAGAGGCAGCGTTCCGGCGGCTGGGCCGTTCGCTTGAATGCACAAGGATCGCAGGCATCGAGACCAACCGGGATTTCCTCGTCCGTCTTGCGCGTGACGAAGACGTCGTGAGCGGGGCGGTGGACACCGGACTGATAGGCAGGAAGAGCGCATCCCTGACGCAGCCGCCGGAGGCGGAAGTCCTGGACTTTGCCTTTGCGGCCTTGGCCACGCTTCGCCGCGAGCATGGCCCGTCCCAGGATCCGTACATGACACTGGGCAACTTCCGTCTCTATGGTCCCGCGCGACAAGCCGTGCGTTTCGGCGAGGACGATGTCGTCACAGTCGAGACAACCGGTGCGCATCGACATGTGCGAACGCCACTTGGCGATGTCGAGATCCCGGAGGTGTCCTGGGAGGGCGATCAACTGTCCTGCGTTGTCGACGGGCGCCGCGTGCAGGCGCATGCCCGTCGTGACGGTCGCGTCGTGACCGTGGACCGGAAAGGCGTCCTGCGCCGCTTCTCCATGGCTGTTCCGGACGGCGGCGGGGACACGGAGTTCGCCAATGCGGTCCTCGCCCCTCTCGCCGGCCGGGTCGTGAAGGTGGCTGTCCGTCCGGGAGAGGTGGTTGCCAGGGACGCACCGCTTGTCGTTCTCGAGGCAATGAAGATGGATCATGTCCTGAAGGCGCCACGGGAAGGCGTCGTCGCCCGCGTCTGCGTGAGTGCAGGCCAGCAGGTCATGCAGGACGCGGTCCTTCTCGAACTGGAGGACTCTGCATGAGCGACCGGGTCCTGGTCTTCGAAATGGCGCCACGCGACGGTCTGCAGCACGAGGCGCGGGTCATTCCGACGGAGGACAAGATCGCGCTTGTCGACGCCCTGTCCAGATCCGGACTCGAAAAGATTGAGACGGCGAGCTTCGTTTCGCCGAAATGGGTGCCGCAGATGGCGGACGGCGCGGAGGTCATGGCCGGAATCAACAGGCGAACGGGCGTGGCCTACACGGCGCTGACACCGAACATGAAAGGCCTGGAACGTGCGCTTGCGGCAGGCGCGGACGAGGTGGCGGTCTTCGGGGCAGCGTCCGAGACGTTCAGCCGGACGAACATCAACTGCTCCATCGCCGAGAGCTGCGAGCGGTTTCGCCCGGTCGTGGCCCGAGCTGTCACCGAGGGTGTGCCGATCCGAGGCTACGTGTCCTGCGTCACCGACTGTCCTTACGAGGGCGCGGTTGCACCGAAGGCCGTGGCCGCAGTGGCGAGGGCGTTGCTGGACATGGGGTGCTACGAAATCTCTCTCGGCGACACCATCGGCATGGGATCGCCGGAAACAGTCTCGGCCATGCTTGATGCCGTTCTCTCGCTGGTGCCGGCAGAGCGGGTTGCGGGACACTTTCACGACACGGGCGGACGTGCGCTCGACAACATCTTGGCGGCAATCGCGCTTGGCGTTCGGACGTTCGACGCCTCGGCAGGCGGGATAGGCGGCTGCCCCTACGCCCCGGGAGCTCAAGGGAACGTGGCGACCGAGGTGGCGGTGGAGTTGCTTGAAGCGGAAGGCTTCGAAACGGGAATTGATCCGGACGCGCTGGCGCAGGCCGCCCGCTTTGCGCAGCGCCTGAGAGCCGGTTAGAAATGCGCATGGAAGACTTTCGGGCGATATCCGTTGAGGTCGATGAGCAAGGCGTCGCCGATCTCAGGCTTAACAGCCCGGAGCGCAGGAACGCATTGTCAGCGCGGATGATGGACGAGCTCGCTGCCTTCGCCAGGCTCGCGCGTGACCGCAATGACATTCGGGTGGTCGTCCTGTCGGGCGCCGGAGGAACCTTCTGCGCAGGTGCCGACTTGGCCTGGATGAAGGCCCAGATCAACGCGGACCGGGACACGCGCATGGCGGAAGCACGACGCCTTGCCATGATGCTCAAGGACCTGAACGAAATTCCGTTGCCTCTCGTCGGTCGTGTCGAGGGTGCGGCGCTCGGCGGCGGAGTCGGGATGGCGTGCGTCTGCGACATCGCGATCGCGTCTCGTGACTGCAGGATCGGACTGACGGAAACGCGGCTTGGACTCATTCCGGCGACGATCGGCCCCTATGTCGTTGCGCGAATGGGAGAGGCGCGCGCCAGGCAGGTGGTCATGGGCGGACGGGTGTTCGGCGGTGACGAGGCCGCCGCGCTGGGCATGGTCGCGAGGGCGGTGAAGCCGGAGGAGATGGATTCGGCCATCGCCGACGAGGTGGCACCCTACCTTGAGCTTCCGCAGGGACCTCCGGGCCGTGCAAAGGCGCTTGTCCGGTCACTGGGGCCGCGGATTGACGAGGCGGTCATCGAGGCGTCAATCCAACGTCTCGCGGACACCTGGGAAACGGAAGAGGCTCGCGAGGGAATCGCGGCGTTCCTGGAAAAGCGCAAGCCTCGATGGGCTGGCACGGGAGGAATCTGACGATGGTCGCAAGGGATGTCTCGGACCCGATCATGATTTGCGGCGCGGCGCGGACGCCGCTTGGGGCCTTTCAGGGCGAGCTTTCGGGTGTTCCGGCGACGGAACTCGGGTCAGTTGCAATCAATGCTGCCGTTCATGACGCCGGGGTCGACAAGGCAGGGGTTGACGAGGTTCTGATGGGCAATGTTCTGCCCGCCGGTCTCGGGCAGGCCCCTGCGCGACAGTCCGCCCTCGGCGCGGGCCTGCCGGTCTCGATTCCCTGCACGACAATCTCCAAGGTGTGCGGCTCGGGGATGAAAGCGGTCATGCAGGCCCATGACGCGATTTCCGCGGGCGCCGCCGACGTGGTCGTGGCCGGCGGCATGGAGAGCATGACAGGTGCGCCCTACCTCCTGCCCGCCGGGAGGACGGGAGCCAGGATCGGCCACACGAAGATGCTTGACCACATGATGCTCGACGGGCTGGAAGACGCCTTCGAGGCGGCTCCGGACGGCAGCAGGCGGTTGATGGGCACGTTCGGCGAGGACTGTGCCGAGAAATACCAGCTCACGCGCGACGATCAGGACGCATACGCGATCGAAAGCGTGACGCGCGCAAAGCAGGCCACGGCCGAGGGTCGCTTCGACTGGGAAATCGCGCCAGTGACGGTGAAGGTCCGGAAGGGCGAGAAGGTCGTGGACAGCGACGAAGGTCCCCGGAAGACAGACTTGGACAGGATTCCGGCCTTGCGTCCCGCCTTCAGGAAGGATGGGACAATCACGGCAGCCTCGTCCTCGTCGATCAACGACGGTGCTGCGGCCTTGGTGCTGGCTCGTGCCTCCGCTGCCGAGGCGCTTGAATTGACTCCGGTCGCCCGGATCGTGGGGCATGCGGCCTTCGCCGGCGAGCCGGGCTGGTTCACCACCGCACCGGTCTTTGCGAAGCGCGTGCTGCTCGAAAGGGTCGGTTGGGATCTCGATGCCGTGGACCTGTTTGAAATCAACGAGGCGTTTGCCTGTGTTCCCATGGCGTCGATGCGGGAAATGGGCATAGAGCATGAACGCCTGAACGTGC